>JBGSIK010000363.1:0-15378 GCA_041742575.1 Candidatus Krumholzibacteriia bacterium | reverse complement strand
AGCGGGCGGGTCGCGGCCGGGGCCGGTTCCGTGGGCGCGCCGCGCCCGACTCACAGAGCGCATGCTCACCGGACGTGAGACCGAAGTTGAAACCGACGGTGAAACCCGCGGTAACGCCACTCTACGGGGCGATCCGGGCATCGCCGATTCGACCGGCGGTGCGCGCCGGCATCCTCGCGGGTCCGCGCGTGGAGCGCGAATCGGTGCGGCGCCAATGTCGTGAATCTTAACCTTTCGGGAGAATCGATAATGCCTGAGAAACAGTACTCGATAAGCCCATCCGGCGAGAAGTTCGCCTTGCCGGACAAGAGCGAATACGATAAGGAATTCAGCCGCCTCAAACGCCTCGTCGCGGCAAAGCGCAAGGACGGAAAGGAGATCGTCGTGGTGGTCGGCGTGGGCTTCGTCGGCGCCGTGATGGCGGCGGTCGTCGCCGACGCCACCGACAAGCGCGGCCGGCCCACGAAATTCGTGATCGGTATGCAGCGACCGAGCGCGCGGAGCTACTGGAAGATCCCGCTCTTGAACCGGGGGCTTGCTCCCGTCACTTCCGAGGACCCCGAAGTCGATCGCTTGATCGACATATGCGTGAACAAGAAGAAGACCCTGGTCGCGACCTTCACCTATGACGCGCTCAAGCTCGCCGACGTCGTGGTGGTGGACGTGCAATGCGACTATCTGAAGAACGATCTCGGCGACGTCCGCACCGGCGAAGCCGACATGATCGCCCTCGAGGAATCGCTGCAGGTGATCGCCGAGAAGATACCGGCCGACGCGCTCGTTCTGATCGAGACGACGGTCGCCCCCGGCACCACCGAGCAAATCGCTTACCCCATCATGAAGAAGGCGTTCACGAAGCGCGGCATCAAGACCGATCCCCTGCTCGCCCACAGCTACGAGCGCGTGATGCCGGGAAAGAACTACGTCGCCTCCATTCGCGACTTCTGGCGCGTGTGCAGCGGAGTGAATCCCAAATCGCGCAAACTGGTGGAGAAGTTCCTGAGCGAAGTGCTCAATACCGATAAATTTCCGCTCACGGTCCTCGACCGACCCATCGAGTCGGAGACGGCCAAGATCGTCGAGAACAGCTATCGGGCGACGATCCTGGCGTTCCTGGACGAATGGTCGCTCTTCGCCGAGCGGAACGGTGTGGACTTGAAGAAGATCATCGATGCCATCCGGGTGCGACCGACGCACTCGAACATGATCTTCCCGGGGCCGGGGATCGGCGGTTACTGCCTGCCCAAGGACGGAGGCCTGGGGGTGTGGGCGTACAAGCACATCCTTGGCTGGAGTGACGACATCTTCAAGATCACTCCCATGGCGATCGACATCAATGACACACGCGCACTGCATGCCGCTCAGCTGGTGCGGGATGCGCTCCGCAACATGGACCGGCCCATCGCGGCGGCCGAGGTATTGTTGCTGGGTGCGGCCTACCGTGAGGACGTGGGGGACACTCGCTACAGCGGCTCGGAGCTCCTGGTGCGGAGGCTCACGGAGATGGGGGCCGACGTGCGCATTCACGATCCCTACGTCGAACACTGGTGGGAGCTCGAGGCGCAGGACACCTACCCACACCCCAAATACAGCCGTAGGCGCTTCTTCCACCGCCAGGAGAAGCTCACGGACATCCGCATTCAAAAGGACATGTGGAAGGCCATGAAGGGTGTGGACGCGATCGTGCTGGCCGTCCGCCACAATGAGTACTTGAACCTGGATCCGAAGCGGGTGGTGCGTGCGGTGGGCAATTCCTGCGCGATCGTGGACTGCTTCTGCGTTCTCGGCGACGATCAGATCAGGAAGTTCTTCGAGCTGGGGTGCGAGGTCAAGGGCATGGGCCGCGGGCATATCCAGCGGATCAAGAAGAGCATCCGGCAGAAGAGCATTCGGCGCAAGCGGTGAGGCCGGGTGCTGCCGGAAGACTCCCCGGCGACTCATTGCCGGTGAGACCGCGACGGCCTCTCCGGGTGGTGACGGGCACATTCCTCAGTCGTGAGACGTGGGTTTGATCCCGGTCGGCGGGGACTCGAATATCTCCTGCATGATGATCCCATCCGCGTATGGCGCGGGGATATCGAGGATCTGCGCCACCGTCCGGCAGATGTCCCGCTGCGTGAAGTGTGATTCCGAAGTGTGATCCGCTTTCACGTCCGGCCCCAACACCAGGAAGGTGAGGTGCCGGCATCCCTCACACCCGTCCCCGTGATTCTGGAAGCCACCGTGTGCGTCGTCATGACGGCCATGATCGTTCGTGATGAACATGTACGTCTGGCCCGCATAGAAGGGGTCTTGCTGCAGGTAGTCCCACGTTTTCCACGTCAAGGAATCGGCGCCCGTGATGGCCGCGACGTAGCTGGACCACACGCCGCTGTGCCCCGCCTCGTCCACGTCCGATAGAGACACGAGCACCACCGTCGGTTTCTGGTTTGCGAGCACCGACAGGAGCGCGTCGTACACGGCGACGTCGCTTACGTGGCCCACACTCGCAGTTGCGCCGTAGCCTGCCCCGTACTCCGCGTGCGTGCTGTACGCGCACACCTTCAGCTTGTCCTTGCCCGGGATCACATAGGTATCCTGCTGCGGGGCGCCGGTGTGTTTGCGGTAATACTCGAAAATTGTCGGTTTGTCCGGCCACTCGGATCCATCGTTGGCGATCGTCTGCCACGTGCCTGTGACGATGCTGGTATGACCGGGATTGGTCGATGTGGTCCCCTCGTTGCGGAAGTTCGTGAGCAGCGTCCCCAACGGGCGCAGGTCATTCCACAGGTGCGGGATGTAGGTATGGGCCGTGTCGCCGAAGGTCTCGCTGTAGCGGGGGCCGTCGATCACGAACAGCACGACTTTGGGAGCGTTCTGCCGGGCCGACGCATGCGGTTTCGCCGTGGCGACAACGTCATCGGTCGCAACGTCCCGGCACGCCGATAACGAGGCCAGCGCAAGGAAGAGCAGGAGGATGGCGGTTCGGTGTCTGTGAGTCATTTGAGTACCTGTTGAATGGTGTTCGGCCCGTGGCGCGCGGCTTCAGTGGGTAGAATCGGCGCCGGGACGAGTATAACCGCGCCGGCGGTGCACCCGGCAACCACTTTTTCCCGTAGTCTCGATTTGCATAGCGCGCCCCGCGGGCACCGCGTTACGATGGGGTCCAGCCTTGTGCCGCGGGGCGATTTCCCCCGGGACACGTGAACATGTTGTGCGCGGCATCGTGCGCAGAAAGGGACGAATAGCCATGAATCGCCAGTGGATCGACCGGTGGTTAACCCACGTTCTCACTAGGAATTCCCGTCACATACCGCCATCGCGCGCGTGGGTGGCGTGCTTGTGCGCGGCGGTCTTCGCTTTGCCGGGGCAGGCGAAGGCCGACGACGAATCCCTGGTGCCGCTCTCGCGGCGGGGAACCACGCACATCCCGTCCTACTACCAGCAGCTCGATTTCAACCTCACCAGCCCGAGCGCGTGGGCGACAGCGACCGGCGGGTACGCCAACCCGGGCGTGTGGACGATGCTTTCCAACGGAGAGGTCGAGGCTTTCTGGACGGACCCCAATCTCGATGCCGTGAATGGTTGGCGGCGCTGGGGCCTGTTCCTGGGTAATCGGAATATCGGATTCGGCACAATTTACAACCGCATACCCGATCCGTCGGGAACCGGGACGCTGAGTGTCACCGACTATCGCCTCTCCCTTTCGACGGGCAATCGGAACATGGGGCTCGGTGTGTCGTATGGATGGTCCGGCGGGGACAAAGAAGTGTTCCAGCACACCCAGGTGCTCCAGGTCGGAGCCGTCAAGCGATGGAACCGGTATCTGTCCACAGGCGCGACCGGCGTGTTCTCCACGGAAGAGCGCGATCAGACCGGCCTCTTCGACGTCGGCGTGCGGCCGCTCGGCGATCACCGCTTCACCGTGTTTGGCGATTTCGAGCTGCCTCGCGGGCTCGCGATCGAGGACGCGCCCTGGAGCGTGGGGGCGATGGTCGAGGTGCCGGCCGGCCTCCGCCTCATCGGCCGTTACTACGACGACGAGACCTGGGGGGTGGCCGTCGCCTACACTCTGGGCGGCGGTGCCGGCACCGGGCACGTTCGTGCGACCGGCCAAGCGCGATTCAATTCGGAGAACGATGTCTCCCACGCCAACTATGGGGTGCGGATCGGCTTCCCGGAACGGAGCTTCGTCGGCGATCGGATCGAGAAGGACAAACATTACCTCAGCATGGACCTCAAAGGCCCCGTCGTTCATCGCCGCTACCGGTACTTCGACCGCGGCCTCACCTTGACCGGCATCCTCACCGCGCTCGAAGACGCGAAGACCGATTCCCGGGTGAAGGGCGTTGCGCTGAACCTCTCCGGGATCCAGGTGTCGCCCGGTAACGCCTGGGAGATCCGCGAGAAGCTGCGCGAACTGCAAAAGAACGGCAAGCACGTGGTGGCGTTCATTGATGAGGCCGACATCACCATCTATCACCTGGCGAGCGTGGCCGATCGCGTCGTCATGGACCCGGAAGGGATGATGATAATTCCGGGGTACGTAATGGGCCGGACGTATCTCTCCGCTGCCATGGAGAAGCTCGGCCTCGGTTTCGACGAGTGGCGGTTCCTCAAGTACAAGTCGGCGGCGGAGTCGTATTCGCGGCGGTCGATGTCGGAAGCCGACCGCGAGCAGCGGCAGGCGCTCGTTGACGGCTATTACGAGACCACCAGGGCGGGAGTGGCGGAAGGCCGAGATGTGGGGCCGGAGACGTTCGATCGCTGGGTGAACGACGGGACGGTGGTGACGCCGGCGATGGCTCTGAAGGAGGGGATGGTGGACACGCTCGGCCGGTGGGACGAGGTGAAGAAGGCTATCGAGAAGCTCGAAGGCTCGGAGAAGTCGTTCGTGGGCGCGGACGAACTCGCCGGCAGCTTTTACCCGACGCAGCGGTGGGGCGAGCGGCCCAAGATCGGCCTGGTGTACGCGATCGGTGCCTGCGCCATGGATAGCGGCATCAAGGCGCGGGAGCTTTCGAAGCTCATCGACAAGCTTGCCGGCACTCGCGGCGTGAAGGCCGTCGTCATGCGGGTCAACTCGCCGGGGGGCTCGGCGCTCGCCTCCGACGTGGTGGTCGAATCCATCCGGAAGTGCGCGAAGAAAAAGCCCGTGATCGTCTCGCAAGGGGACGTGGCCGCGTCGGGCGGGTATTGGGTGTCGATGTACGCCAATGAGATCGTCGTGCAGCCCACGACCATCACCGGTTCGATCGGCGTCATTGGCGGTTGGGCGTGGGACGCCGGCTTCGGAGAGAAGTTCGGCCTGGACGGCGACTTCGTCAAGCGCGGCGAGCACGCGGATATCCTCTTCGGCATCAAGGTGCCGGTCATCGGAGCGTCCGTTCCGCACAGGCCGCTCACGGCCGAGGAACGCGATCGCATCATCGGCGAGATGCGCGAGATGTACGAGGGATTCGTGGGGAAGGTGGCGGAGGGGCGGAAGATGACCAAGGAGGCCGTCGAGGCCGTGGCGCAGGGGCGTGTGTGGACGGGAAGCGAGGGGATGGCCCTTGGCCTCGTGGACACCCTCGGCGGTATCGAGACCGCGATCCGCATCGCCCGGGAGAAGGCGGGGATCGATCCGGACGAAGAGGTCGAGGTGCTTGACTTCAACACGCAGGGGCTCTTCGACATCTCGACGCTTTTCGAATCACCTATCCCGACTTTGCGGTGGAAACGCGCCGCGCAGCTGGAAGGCACCGAGGAGCCCGAACCCGCGAGCCTCTTCGACGACTACGAGATGTTCTACCTGCGGGAGATCATACGGAACAACGGGCGGCCTCTATGCCTGGTGCCGCCGGATCTGCTCCCGCGGCGCGGGCCCGGGTCGGAGGAGTGACGCCCCGGCTGGTGTGCGGCCGTTTGACTACGGCTGTACGATTGACGGTTGAAGAACTCGCGATTCTGGGCTATAATATGGGTGCTGCAATAGCAGGATGAAGTCATGCAGCAATAGGGCCCGCACAGCCCAAGATTGCTACATAGTTTCGTTGTGCTCGCATGAGTGAAGCGTGGAAGGATTCTTCCACGCTTCCGTTTTTCTGGGCGTCGTCGGCAGCCGCGTATGGGCTTCGAGGCCCCGGGCTAGCTGCTTTGCTCGTTCTTCAGGACCCCCTCCCATGTGCTTTGCACGTATCTCGCGGCGTGCCCATGTCGTAATCTTGACACGCGTGGCTGAGGCCATGGAAACCTCGAACTCCGCGGGCAGTTTTTACTTGCGCCGTGTCTCGTCGCTGCGTTAGTGTCGAGTTAACGACACCAGTCCGGCCGGATTCCACCATGAGATGTCAAATTTAGTTGACAGGTGACGAAATCTCGACATCCCGGAAGGCATCCGCGCCGGGCGACCGAACAGGCATTTCGAGCACGAGCGTAAATCGTCGGGTCCGTTCAGCGCTTCGTTCTCAGGCGACCGCGACAGCGAAGTCGGCGGGATACCAAGCGGTTGACCGTTGACAGTCGACACTCAGTATGGTAAGCTTTTTCTTGCTAAGGGCGAGATCTCGGGAACGCAGGGAAGCAACGGTTTCACAAAACCGAAGTCGTAAGAACAATGCTCTACACCAACCGGGGAGAGAGCTTTCCTCGCGGGTTTCGCCATTCCTCTGTTTGCTGGCGGTTCGTTGAGAGTCGTTGGCGACGGAACCCCTACCTCATAATCGATCCCGGAAGGGGTGTGCCATGTTTAGCGATATCCGTGTGAGCGCGGTTCGCCGGGGAATGGTTGCGTTAGCACTGTTGGTTTTTGTTGTCGCCGCTATTGTCGCCGCTCCAGGCGTCGCGGTGGCTGGGAAGGTGGACAACACTCCGGCCATGGCGAGTGGCGGTCGAATTGTCGATCGCGCGGCGGGAGATAACGACGACATTGGTGGGCGAGCCAAGTACCAGTTTCATTCCGAGCCCAATGGAGAAGGTGGCGGCGGCGGCGAGACCAACTCCGTTACCGTCCATGGGAACGTGCCCATCAACGATCGACTGGTGTTGCCTCTACGCTGGTTCAAGGAGATACTGATCGCCGTTTTTCTGTCACTTTGACGGCTTGTGCCGGTCGAAGGCTCTTTGCATGGAAGATTCGTTGTTAAAATCGCTAGCGTGTGCGGACGACAAGTTCCAGTTCGTGGTGGAATTCGCGAGTTTGTACCAATCGCGGGGCTGCTATACGCGCGCCATCGAAGCGCTCGAGAATCTCACGACGACGGAGGTTACGGGAGACGATACATCGAACATATGTCTTGCATTGGTGTTTGTGAAAAGATGTCTGTCCGCGGATTCCCCGGAGTCGTTGCTGGCCGAACTGGATGAAATCGCTACGAAAGTGACGGGGAAGACCGAACTGGAACTGAAGGCGAGAGTGGTTCGAGGAAGCGTCCTGCTCATGAGTGTTCGCGACTACACGCAATCGCGGAATATTCTGGAAAGCGCATATTTGGAGCTCAAACGCACACCGTATCACTTCGTGTTCGGACTTGCCGCGAGGTATCTCGGCGTCGTCTACACACTGATTGGGGAGCACAGTTTGGCCGACGACGCTTTGCAAGACGCGTTGAGCACTTTTCGGCGCTATGGCCACGACATATCATACGGGTTTGCATTGAGCGAATATGGTGTGCTAAAGAAACGTGTCGGGCAATATGCTGACGCGATAAGAGCGCTGCGTCAAGCTGACAAGACTTTCAGCAGGCTTGGCATTAAGCGTGGTCAGATGGCTGTCTCGAGCAATCTCGGAACCGTGTACGTCAAAACAGGGGATTGGTCGTCAGCCGAGCTATTTTACAGGAATGCCCAGAAAGCGCGCGAGTCGACAGTATGTGATGAGGATGCGAATTCCGTCGCCGCATTTGCTCGCGCCTGCGACACGCATCTGGAACGGCTGATGATGTTGAGGCGCGATTTCGATGGAGCCGAGACGGCATTGAAACGGTTGTTGGAGCTGTATCGCGGTCAACGGAGGACCCGCAGGATCGAAGCTTTGGTGCACGAGTTTTTGGGAGAACTGCACACGGAGTCCGGGGATTACGAAAGGGCGGACTACCATCTGGGCCAAGCGTACGATATTACGGAAGAGATTCTGCCTGACAGCGATGTCATGACGGAAGTCAGGCGCCGTTTGGCGCAGCTGCGTGCGTGTCAGGGGAGGTTTGACGAGGCCAAAGACGAAGCGTTCAAGTGCGTCCGCCTGTGCAAAAAGATCGGAGACCGGAACGAGCTCGGTGCGGTTCTGCGGATTCTCGGGGAGGTTTACGCCAAGAAAGCGCAGCACAAGAAGGCGGTGGCGTGTTTCGAAACCGCAATCATGACGCTCAAGGCGATACAGGAATGCTATGAGCTCATGCGCGGCTGCATATCGTACGGAGCGTACCTGGTCGAACGACGTGAGGGGGATGCTGAAGTCTACTTGATGGAAGCGCGGCAGCTGTGCAAGAAGCTGGAACTCGACTACTTCCTGGCTCGGATCAATGTGTTGTTAGGCATACACGCGACGAACCAGGATAACTTCACGGAAGCGCGTACGTATCTGTCGGGTGCGGAGGAGATATACGACAAGCTACAGGCATGCGATCAACGGCAAATGAAAGCCCTCTTGGACAACGCGAATCGAGAGTTGGACGAGAGGATCATGCGCAGGAGCATAACGGCGGCCGAAGAGTTGAAAACGATCTGCCGGGTCTACGAGGAGGCCCGGTTCCCGATAGAAGAACTCAAGCCGGATTTGGCCTACCAGGTGGCGCAAAGCGTTGGTGCGGAGTGCCTGTTTCTAGCGCGTCGGAAGGGTCGCGGGCACGAGCTGCCGCTGACGTACAACATTTCGGCGAAGGATGCGAGGGAATTGGTGCGGCGACTGGACCGGAACTTGAAGCGGCCGCTGATGGGGATTGAAAAGGATCCGCAAATATTCGAGATGCACGACGGGAGGAGCTTGGTTTGTGTGCCGGGGTGCGGGGAGGAAGGTTACGTCTTGTGCACGCAGATGGGCGCAGGGCAGTCCATTACACCGCGACAGCTGGAGTTCCTGTTTGCAAGCGCGGAGGCGATGGAACGTCTCGCCGAAGGCAAGGCGGAAGATCGTCCGACCGTCGATGACGCATTCATCTGCGAAGGTGGGGACAAGGTCGCGACGCATCCTCGGGGATCGTTCCGAGGAATCCTGACGATCGATCCGGTGATGATCCAGGTGATCCGGCTGGCCGAACGGGCGAGTGCGACGAACGCGACAATTCTGCTCGAGGGAGAAACAGGTGTTGGTAAGGAACTGTTCGCGCGTGCGATCCACGTGAACAGCCCGAGGGGAAAGCGCGCGTTCGTGGCGATAAACGCCGGTGGGATGCCGGTGAACCTGATCGAGAGCCAGCTATTCGGGCACGTCAAGGGCGCGTACACGGATGCCGTCGTCGACCGCGTGGGGCTGATCGAAGAAGCCGCCGGAGGGACGGTGTTCCTCGACGAAGTGGGCGAGATGGGGCCGGAGCTGCAAGTGAAACTGCTGCGGCTGCTGGAGAACGGGGAATATCGGCGGTTGGGGGAAAACCGCGTCCGGATAGCGGATGTGCGCGTGATTTCGGCGACAAACAGAGAGTTGTTGAAAGAAGTCGAGAAAGGGACGTTCCGACGGGATCTATATTATCGTCTCGGGACGGTGAAACTGCAAATCCCCGCTTTGCGGCTCCGGCCATGCGACGTGGAGCTGTTGATACGACACTTTTTGAAGGAAAACGCGCTCCAGCAGGACGGCCAATCCCGCCGGCACTTTCAGATCGACTGCAAAGCGATGGAGGCGTTGGAGCTGTACGACTGGCCGGGCAATGTTCGGGAGCTTCAGAATGAGATCACGCGGATACTGTCACTCATAGGCGAGAGCGACGTGATCCGGTTCGGGATGTTGTCGCAGTCGATCAAGGACTACTTGAAGACCAAAGGGCGTGGTGAGGGGCTCCTGGAGCAGAGTGTGGAGCGGTACGAGCGGCGGTTGATACTGGAAGCACTGCAGAAACACGACTGGAATCGCCTGCGCACCGCTGAGGAGCTGGGTGTTCCTCGGACGACGCTTCTCGCCAAAATGCGACGGCTGAATGTGGCGGCGCGCTGACAGTTCAGCATGCCGTCGCGCGCTGTGGACCTTCCTCGATTTCGAACCCCAATTAAAGTGTTGTTTCGGCTCTGCGAGAGAACCGCGCCCGGCGGGGCTGAAGGGGCGAGTGCCTGGAGAGGAGTGCTCACCCCGTTGGTGAGGAACGAGGTGTGTTCCCGCCGGGCGTTTCTGCGACATGACACGATAAGCGTGCCGGCTTCACCGGTTGGGGTGCCCGCACAGCCTTGTCGAGACAACTACACCAGCTCCACCGGCACACACTTTCGCTAATCTGGTCCAGCGTAACCTCCGACGCTCGTTCGGCCAAAAAACATTTCTTAGATGTCCGGGCTCGAACGAGCGCCGGAGTTGCACGAGGTCTTTGTTCCGCCCCTGAGTGGCTCGCCAACTCGGGCTGAGATGCGACCAACCCATCCCCTCCCTGGAGACGGATTGCCCAGTTCGTCTCCGGTGCGAGCGCCGTCTGGTCGTCTCGGACACCCTACGGTAGTTTCATTCGAGATGCGGTGTAGTAAAACCGGTGTAGGGTTTAGCGGAACACTGTCGGCAGAGACCTCACTAATTAAACTAGCCTGTAAACACCGGATGTCAAGACCTCGGCCGGCGATTTCTGCGAGAATCTTTCGGGGCGCAATTCTGCTTTATGCGATCCGCATGTGGGTTATATAATGGGCGCTGGTCGAGGACGATTCCCACGGTGAGATGCAAACGTCATCCCAACAACCCTTCCTTCCACGATACCGCGTCGCAGAGATCATCGGCGAGGGCGCGGCGGCACGGGTCTACCGGGTCGTCGACGCGCGCGACGGATCGGTCCGCGCCATCAAAGCGCTGAAATCCGAAAACAGCGAACCGTCCGTCATCAGGCGGTTCGAGTACGAGTATCGGATCCTGCGGGGGCTGCATCACCCGAGTCTGCCGGAGGTCTACGATTACGGAATCGCGGAGGACGGGACCAGGTACATCGTGATGGAACTGGTCGAGGGCGAGCCGCTGGAACGCTATTTCCAGGGCCATCGCGAGGACCTGTGGTTGTTGCTCTATGAGCTGTGCGAGGTATTGTCGTTCATCCACCACCACAACCTCCTGCACCTCGATCTCAAGCCATCCAATATTCTGGTGAAGCGGACAACGGCGTACGGAGGCGAGAAGCCTATCGTGATGCTCATGGATTTCGGGCTCAGTTACCGGCGCGATGTGGGGCAGGAGGTGGCCCTCGTAGGCACGCCGGAGTACATGGCGCCGGAGGTGATCCGGGGAGACTCGCGGCTGACACGGGCGGCCGACTACTACAGCCTCGGGATTACGTTGTTCCAGTTGTTGACGGGCGAGACTCCCTTCGGGGGCGATCTCGGGGAGGTCTTCGCCGGACACCTTACTCGGGAAGTCCGCTTCCGTGAGGAGAAGACGGAGTACGCGGAACTCTACCCGCACGTCCTCGGGCTGGTGGCGAAGGACACACGAAATCGCCTCGAGGCTTTCGAGGACTTCAGGCGCGCCGTGGATGGCCGCCTGGGCGGCGGAGTCGCGGAGCTGGACCGGGCGTACGGCTTGAGCTTCATCTCCTCGGTCGGGATGATTGGGAAAGAGGAGGTGTGGAAAGCGCTCGGTACGTGGCTGGGCCAGGTCTCAAGCTACTCGGGTGAGAATATCGGGCCGGATGGCGGTGAGGCCACAGCAGGCGCAACGCAACTCACTCAAGGCAATGCCCGGTTGACGGAGCCGGCCACCGTGGTGATCCTTACAGGGCCCAAGGGGAGCGGCAAATCCTATTTGCTGACACAATTGATGAGTGAGTTGAAAATCCGTGAGTACGGGACGCATGTAGTCTCGTCGGGAAACAGGCTGTCGATTTCCGCGCAGAGTCTCGAGGGCACGCAAGTGGGTTCGCTTCCGCATGAAGAACGATTGGCGCGCCTGTGGGAAGAGCTCTTGCGAAAAACCAATCACAAGGGCAATGTCCTCTTTTTCGACGACTATGATGCCCTCTGCGATGAAGACCGCGATTTGCTCAGTTACGTGCGGAGACGGATGGAACTCCCGGCGCCCGCGGACGAAGTACCGCGCGTGCTTGTCGTCGTGACGAGTGCAAACCCGCGCCTCAAGTCTTCTCTGGGAATAACCCCTGGGGGCACATCGGTTCTTCACTTGTCGACGTCGATGCTGAGAGAGGAAGACATCCGGCAGGTGGTGAGCGGCCTTCCCGGCTCGCAGGTCGTTGCCGCGGACAAAGACAAACTCATCGATTTCCTCAGAACACCGAATCTCAACTACGACGGCCTGCTGAACGCTCTCAGAGAATCCGTCTTGAGAACATCGGCGATGTATCACGGGGGCGCCTGGCGGTTTTCACTTTCGGCGCCTTCGCGTGTTTCGGCGGGGACGATCGATTCAGAGTATTTCAAAGTCCTGCTCTCCGACATGGACGAGCAGTCCAGGACCATGTTGTTCTGGCTGAGTTGTCACCAAGGGATGATTTCGCTGCCGGATCTGGCGGCCATCAGCGGCGGTGGCGAAGACGAGATCATGTCAACAGTGGCTCAACTTCGCCCCTTTGGGCTTCTCGACGTCCACGGCACGGGACCTGGGACGAAATTGGGAATAGCCGGTGAGCGAACCAGGACGGCGATCCGATCATCGGCGGGCGGGGAATCTCGCAAGCGCATGCACGCCGCCTACATCGAACACTACAAAGCGGCGCTCGCGGCGACATCAGGAAAATCGCGTGAGGACATCATCGAGTTTTACTCTCAACTTGCTCGTCAATACGAGATGTTGGGAGACTACCGGGGCATGTTCAAGACGAACGTCGCGATTGTCAGGTTTGTGAGGGCTGACAACGACATCAGAGTGTTACGGAGAGTATGCCGGGACAGCGCGGACGCAGCCAGGTCGTTGAAGCGCAGATGGAAAGAGAAAAGCTGGCATATAGAGCGGTATTTCTTGAAAGCGTGGCTGGAAGCAGAATGGAGGACAAACAACTACAACGGGGTCATATACGTTGCGCGTTTGGCCAGTAGGAGATCGGGGCATGTGCCGCTGAGCTTCCTGTTCAAGTTTGGTCTGGCGATGGAAATGTCCGGCCGCAGTCGCGCGATGTTGGATGTCGTGATTGCCGCGCGCGGAAGAATTCAGCACATGAACTCCGCGTTATTCGTGGAGACGCTGTTGCTCGAGGCAATGGCGCTGGTTCGATTGGGCCGTGTCAATCGAGCGTTGAGTATGTTGAGAACGGTGAAACGCCGGGAGAAACTGCTGTCCGATTATGGGCGATGTAGATTGCACATGGGTTTTGCGGAGTGCTACAGCAAATTGAAAGGTCGTAAGGGATTGCGGCCAGCGCTGAGCCGGCTGGAGAGATTTGCAAAGCGACATGGCTACACAAACGAACTATTGGTAGCGCTTTCGGGGCGTTTCGGGGCGGCGTTTGAGGAGACAGATTATCGGGCGGCCATGGAGATTGCCAAGCACGCTCTACGGTTGGCCGCGAGGAAGGGCCTCATTCACAGAAAGGGCATGTGGTTCTACAGATGCAGCGGTGTTTATTTCGAAACCGGAGATTACAAACGGGCGTTGCGGTACGCGGGACAGTCGTTGTCGGTCGCATACACCGTGGGCAATCAAACGATGGCGTGTGAGCTTTTGACACGGATCGGGATGAACTACCAAAATATGGGATTATACGGCAATGCGCTAAACTACGCACAGATGGCCGAGATCGCATCGAAGGCGGTGCCAGAAAGCGTCGCGGCAGCCGAAGCACATTTGTTTTCGGTCGACATCGCGTTGAGCCTGAAGTCTGTTGCGATAGAACGATACGTGAATCGAATGACGAATGCGATGGCGAAAACGGAACGGGCGTGGAAGCGAGAGTATTACTACTATCTGTTGGGACAGTATTGCCGGCAAAAATTCGAATTCCTGGATGCGGCAAAGTATTTCAGAATGGCGCGAATCATTAGCAGGCAAGCGCAGGTAGTCGATGATGAAATGCGGTCGGCGATAAAAGAGACCTGGGCGTATATAGAAATGCGCGAGTACAGGAAGGCCCAGCGATTGCTGGCGCACATAGATAGGAGAATGCGAGCAGTCAAGTCGAGAAACATCGTGGCGGAATACTGGGGCGTAAGATTGGCATATTGTTACCGGAGAAGGGCTCCGGAGTTAAAGAGCACACTGAGAACAGCAACCAAGCACATGTCAGAAGCCTATGAAAAGCCGACGGTCCTGGAATTGAAGAAACTGTTGTTCAGGGTGAACGCTAGACTGGGGCACACGGATGAAGCCACGAGTTACTTCAGAGAGTACATCGCGGAGGTGAAGCGGATAGCGGCCAATATTGAGGACCAAGACGCTGTCAATAACTATCTCGACACGGAAGACGAACGATTGCTTCGCAGGGAATTCGCCCTGTTATCTCAAAAACGATGAGGCGCGAACTTGTGTTCGCGCCTCATCGTGCAAGCTATCTGTGGACGTGTCTCAACCGAGCTCCGAGCTGTATTTCGAGAAGTGCTTGAGCTCGGTTCTGATTTCGTTGTCGTCCGACTCCACCTTCGGCATTTCCTCCCACCAGCTCTCGTCTTCATTCCACCAAATCGTCTGAGCGGACTCGCCCTTACCCTCAGCGGTCGTGTCGCGCAGATCCATGATCATGACAACCGGCCGGTCGAACTTGATTCCATGCGGTCCCAGTTCGACGCCGAGCGTACCGTCATCGAGCGACTCAATAGTGATCTCCGTATCTTCGCTGAGCGCGAAGGGCGGAAACTCGAGGGTCACGCGTCCGTTGGACACGACGCCGCCCTGCTCGGCGGAAATCATCTTCGAAACGCCGGCGGCGAGCTGAATGTCCTCGGCGCCTTTAGAGGTGGACAGAATGCGAATGAAATTAGGGCTCGCGACCACATTCAACGGCTCGAGACTAGGGGCGGTCGGAGCCTCCGGGCTGCATCCGATGGAGGCAAGGAGCGGTATCGTGCAAGCAAACAAGGCTAAGGCTTTGGGCGTGAACGTTGAGCGGGACATTCTATCCACCTCCTCGGGGTGTCCAGTGGTCAGGCGACCATCAGTAAGGCAACAGGGGTGCCGCGTTGGTATGGGATGGGGGCTGCCGGGGCCAGCCGGCTGGGAAAACGGTCGCTTTAGCGAGGGCGTCAGTCACATAACAAGCTGCGTCGCAACAAGTTGCCGATCGGGGCAGTGCGAGGGACATATCTCGGCGGGCGAGAAAAAGACTGGGCACAGCCCGGCCCGGGGCGGACCGA
>JBGSIK010000362.1:0-6149 GCA_041742575.1 Candidatus Krumholzibacteriia bacterium | reverse complement strand
CGGATTCTGACGCGGGGACGGCGCGGATCCACTTCGCCCCCCGCCCCTTACCCTGTACGGCGATCACTCCGTCGTCGCGGAGGTCGCGCAGCACGAGTTTGATCATGTCGCGGCTGATATGCGGGCAGTCGGCTTCGATATCCGAGATGGCGAACGGGCCCACTCGCCGGTCCACGGCCATGCGGATCTGGTCGGTCTTGGACAGCTTCTTGGTGCGGATCTCTCCCACGCGTTCCTCGAACTCGCGGTACGCGCGCAGGAGAATGCCCCACGAATAATCGATCCAGGGATAGGGATCGTGGGTCCCTTCGTGCCAGCCTTGGGAGCTCGCCTTCAGCGCTTCGTAGTAGGTCTTCTTGGACTCTTCAATGATTCGCTCGATGCTGATGTAACGGCCCACCTGGTGTCCGGCGTGGTAGAGGAGCAGCAAGGTCAGCAACCGCGACAAGCGGCCGTTTCCGTCCGCAAAGGGATGGATGCACAGGAAATCCAGCACGGTGAGCGGGATCACGATCAGCGGCTCGAGTTGGTACTGGTGGACCGCCAGGTCGTGGTCTCGCACCAGGTCCTCCATAGCTGCTTCCGTATCCGCCGCCGGGACGGGATGGAAACGGATCTCGGCAATGGCCCCGTCCGGCGCCATCTCGATGATCTTGTTGTCCACGCGCTTCCACTGGCCGCTCTCGGCCGGCTGATACCGGAAGAGAATGGAATGCAGCTCTTTGATGGTGTGGATCGAAAGCGCCACATACTCCGCCGACTCATGGATGAATCCCAGGGCGTCGCGATAACCGGCGATCTCCTGTTCGGAGCGGTCGAGCGGCTTGGTGTCGTCGTCCACGAGCGCCCGCACCCGGTCCCGAGGAACGCTCACGCCCTCGATCCGGTTGGAAGACTCGCTCGACTCGATACGCGCGACCCGGCGGAGCGAATCCAGTACTTCGGGCGTTTGGCGGGCGAACAGCGCCTGCATACCCTGGTACTCGCCGATCCGCTTCAGGGCGGATGCCAGGACCGGAGTTAACCTCACTGAATTTATGAACTTAAGGTTTAGCGAACGCATCGCGACCACCTCTCGAACGGGGTAAAACCGGCGCGAAATGGTGTAATATCGCACTCGATTTTACACCATTAATCCGGGTTTTCCCTCGTTTTTTAATGGCGTGCCTGCCGGAGAGGGGTGGAGCACAGAACGGGCCAAGGACCAATTCGCTGCAATCGGGTAGCGGCGGGACCAAAATGGAGTAATCCCGCCGTGAGATTCACTCGTTTTCGGCGTCTCTTGGCCATTTTCGCGACACTGCGAGGCGGGCACACACCAGACGGGCCGCCCGTCAAAGGGGCGGCCCGTCTGTGTCGCTTCCGAGGGAGTTACCGGCTCGTCAGTTGCGAGCCCGCGCACCGCCGTTCGATGCGACGGAGGACGCCGCCGGCGGCTCGACTGATCCCTGCATGTATTCGATCGACGACCGGAGGAGGCCGATAATGTACTTGGAATTGTGGACGCCACGGCTCCTGTCCTCCCACGCCATGAGGTAGTTCCAAACGGCCCCGGCGGAATCGGCCGATGTGGTGACGCCATCCGGAAACTCCTCCGGTTGACCCTCTCCCGCCAGTAGACCCGCCGAGACGAGCATTCCTTCCAGCTGGGTGACGAGCGTCTGCACACTGTCCTGCACGCCACGGCGGTTGAAGTCGTCCATCTCGCCGTGGCACTTCTCGCATGCAACCGTGAGGAGTTCTTCCTCGCCTTCGAATTCACCTTTCATGTTGAACGAATGCCCGCCGGCGATGTAGCCGAGCGATTTCTCGAAGTGGCAATCGTTGCACCCGTTGTCGGTCGAGGGGTTCCGGTGGCCGACGATCTGTTCGTACGTGTAGTCGTCGTACTCGTAGCCATTGGTGCCGAGCAACATGTCACCCTGCACGCTGTGATGCGGCCCCCAGCGCTCGGTCAGTTCGATCCTGCCGGTGACGTACGTGTTCACGTTCCGGCGCGCCTGATGACAGGAGACGCAAAGATTGGCGCTCCCGAGGTCGGATGATTGCCCGTTGGCAAGCGCCGGCGCCGCCGTGAGCCGCAGGGGAATGAAGTCGTTATTGGTGTGCGGGGCGTGACACGTGAAGCAATGGATTGCAGTCGGGTTTTCCACGTCCGTGACGGTGCCCGTCGTTATTCTCGCGATCCATCCCTCGCTGGTGTGGCAGCCCGCACAGTTCCGCGAACTCTCGAGCACGGTCTCGGCGATCCCGTGCTTGGAGTGGCTCCACTGCCCTTCTATAGCCACGAGAAAGGTGTTGTTGTCGCTATGGCAATTGAAGCACGTCGCCGGCGCCGCTGTCTCCTCGACGTGTGTGATGTTCCGATCGCACGCCGCTAAGAGGACAAACGGTATCAGGACGGCTGCCGCCGCCATCAGTTTCTTCATCCATGCCATGGTGCCACCCTCCATTGAGTTGGATTTGAGTTCGGACCGCGAGGTCCTCGGCTACGGCGTGCGGAAATCGTACGCCACGTTGATCCAAACGACGTTCGCGGTATAGTACCTGTCCAGGATTATGTAATCGTCGTAGTTGTATACGTTGTACTTGAGCTCTAGATGGTAGTCTTCTCGAAACGTGTATTCGGCCTCCACGAAGCCGATCGACTTTTCGATATCGAGGTCCTTGCCCACATCGAGGTATGTGAGCCCGCCTCCCAAGCGCACACCCGGAAGGCGATCAAACACGACCCGGGAAGTCACAATGTGACTTTCGGTCTCGTAGTCTCCCGCGAGGTCTTCATATTCGTCCGCAGCGTAGGTGTACTCGCCGCCGAGAGACCCCCAGCCCTCGTATTCGTACTTCGCGAAACCGACCGCGCTCAATCCTTCGGCTTCCACACCGATGTCGGGGAAATCACGCCGGCGCTGCTTGGCGTCGGCCCCGACCGTCAGCCGATCCATGGGTTGAACGGCCACTTTTGCCCGAAAACGGGACGACTCGACGTCCTTCAAGAGCGTGAGTTTCTCCAGGTCTTTCTTGTTCCGGCTCGCGTACTCGATCTTCGCGTTCACGCGCTGCCGGTAGTTGAAAGACCCGCCGACGGTGTACAGGTTGTAGCTCGTGAGCGAGCGATCGTCGTCATTGGTCTCGTAACCGTATCCGGCAAAGACGCTGCCGTAGCGGTGGAAATAGGTGGCGTCCACGTCGTGCCGGAAGTCGTCGGTCTTGAGTTCGGTCGATTCGTCGTCGGTCCGGTTGGCGAAGAAGCTGTACCGGAGCTGAACCCGGTAGATGGGGCCGAAGACGCCGGTATACTGGATATTCTGTATGGTGTAATCGAGCCCGCTGTAGTCGAGTTCGCTCTGTCCGTAGGCGGCGCGGACGAAGTGTGTGAGGCGTTCATCGAAACGGCACGGCGTAAACACGCGGCCCGACGCCACGAAGCCCTTGCGGTCGGCCACTTCGCTCAGGCCGTCCCGATAGTCGGATCGATCGTACGCGAGCGCGAATGTCCGCGGGCCCTGATGGACCTCGCCTTCCACACGGAAGGTGTGGAGCGCGTAGTCGTAGCGCGTGCCGAACACGCTCGCCGTGCCCGCGGGGAACGCGAGACGGTCGCCGTCCCTCGATACGTACCCGTAGTCGGCGTAGAGCGTGAACCAACGTTTTGGCGTGACTATCGCCCCAAAGCGCCAGTCCTTGCGGTCGGAGGTGACGGTGCGTTCCGGATCGAACACCTGCCGCCACTGGTCGTACCGCCCGTAGAACCGCAACAGGCTGGGGACCCTGAACTCGACTTCGCCCCTGCGGTTACGCAGGTTCACGTTGGCGAGGTCTAGCGAGAAATAGGTCTTGGGGTCGAAGTTCCCGTTGAGCCGCAGCTGGGTGAAAGAGAACCCCTCCTCGAGGTTGTAGGTCTCCTGCACCGCGGCGAGATCTCCCGCCTGTTCGTCGATGATGACGCCGCCCAACTTGATGGTGCCGTCCACCTCGGTCCCACGAGCGTCCGCGCCCGGCCACGAAAGCAGAGCCGCCGCGAGGATTGTCATGATCAGAATGGAGCGCATCGTCATATCCCGCAGATCAGAATTGGTGACAACCCCAACTGGTGCACCCTTGCAGCGACAAGTCGGGGGACAGGAGATACCGGTTCGCGTACGAACCGTGGATATCCACGTGGCACTGATTGCACGCCACCCCCGCCCACTGCGATCCGTGCTGGACATTGAACTGGTGAGTCGGCACCAGGTGACACTGCGAACAAGTAGTGAAGTGCGGCGCCTCGTAGCTCTGCTTCAGCATCCGCGGCTGGTCGGAGCCGTGCGGCTCGTGGCAGTTGAGACACCCGCCTTCCTCTGTCGAGTACGACACCACCGCCTGGTGTTCGAACGGGAACGGCCCCCGGAATTGGGGGTGACACTGGAAGCACACCTCGCCGACGCCGCGGAAGCCGGGCGTGCGAGTCCGCTCGGCAAGCGGCATGTGGCACTCGCTGCACTCGATCACGTCGTCGAGCACGGGATGCCGATATGAACGGGAGAATTCCCCTTCCACCGAGGGGTGACATTCCATACACAGTTCGGGTTCCTGCCGTACCAGAAGCCGCAGGTTGCCGTTCCCGTGAACCAGGTGGCAGCTGCTGCAGTTCACCGCGTTCTCCGCGTGCGCGTTCCATTCCATCATGTTCTGCTGGTGCGAGCTCGCGTGGCATGTGGCGCATATGGCCGCCTCCGCTCGCGGGTCCAAGCGCGCCGGGTGCGCCATCGGGTTCGTTTCGGCGTCATCGATATGGAGTTCGGGATCGCCGGGGTGGCAGCTCGTGCACCATACGCTCGGCTTCTCGGCATCGAGGTCGATCGCGTGCACCGTTCCGGTCAACGATTTCAGCGCATCGTCGTGGCACTCGACGCAGGATTCGCTGGTAGGCGGATAATCGGTGGCCGCCGTGTCGTGCCGGGGAAGCGTGAGCACCAGTATCAAGCCGGTGGCGTAAGCAAGCGCTATCGGGAGACTGCGTATGCGGTGCAACTCGATACCTTTCCTTGCCTCGATGCCTCGCCGCGTTCAGCGTGATTGGTGAGCCAGTGGAAAGGGGAGTATTTTGTCCGAAACAAGGCCCGTTGTCAAGAGCGATCAATTGGACACGAGTGGATTGTTTAGTTGAACGTGGAGCCGAACATCCAAAAATCGAGTCGCACAACTTGCGCTCGAATTCACAAGTACCCGGCCGCCAAAACAAGAGACGCCAGGCCGTCGGTGTCCAACCGACGACCGGGCGCCCCTTTGCGAAAAATCTCACGTGACGTTACTTCAATAGCACCGCTTTGCGCACGGACCGGTAACCGGTCGCACGCATTTCGAAGAAGTACACGCCGGACGAAACCGGAGCCCCGTTGTTATCCGTCCCGCTCCATTCCACCGTTTGAGCGCCCGCGGGCCGGATGTCGTCCACCAGCGTCCGCACGAGGCGGCCGCTCACGTCATACACGCGAACGGAAACATGCTGGCGGTCGCTCAGCGAGTAGCGGATGGTCGTGTTGGGGTTGAACGGGTTCGGGAAGCAGTCGTACAGCGCGGTGACGGCCGTTATGCGGTCATCCGCACCCGTCGGATTCACAACAACACTCACGGTGTCGTACGCCATCACCACCGGCGCGCTTCTGCCTTGCGCCACCCAGGCATTGTACAGAACCAGGCCAGCCGTATTGGTCACGTTCTCGTCCCGAAGGAACTCGATGTACTCCTTCGACGTCGACTGGTAGTTCAACGTCGCTGCCACGAAGCGGGCGTTGGTCGGTAGAACGTACGTGGTTTCATCCCAGTACTGGCCGTCGGGGTAGGTATAGGCCACCGGCGGCGACTGTATCTCGACGAAAGCCGCGTTCGTGAATCCGCGCGGCGGTATGCGGTTGTCGTTGTATACCGAGTCATTGAGCACGAAGTGGAACGACGGCCCGGCCGGAAGCCCAACAATGAGGGCGAGCCGCGTCGACAACCCCGGTTTGATCTGGTAGATCTTGGCATCGGCGTCGTGCGAGAGCACGCCGGTCGCGGGATCGTATGCGCCGCTCTCGTAAACGAGATTGTCGCCCGAATCGTAGGCCTTGATGTTGAGCCAAATCCGCCGGCCCTCCGGGTATCCCGACGGCAGCTTGTGGGCGGTC
>JBGSIK010000361.1:0-2287 GCA_041742575.1 Candidatus Krumholzibacteriia bacterium | reverse complement strand
GGATCGCCGGTGGTGATCGCGATGATTGGGACCTGCGGACGGTTGGAAGCTGATGCCGTCATGGTAGTCCGAAGAAGACGGACGCGCCTCCGGAGATGGCCCTCCGGATCTTGGCAACCGTCCGGGGCTCACTCCTCGCCGGCGGTCACCCCGTCGCCCGGGTTCTCGACCAGCTGATAGTATGCGAGCGCCGCCGACTTGCTCAACTGGTTCCCGGGGATCTCCAGGATCCGGACGGTGACGGTGCGCTCGGCGAAATGGATGGTCACCCGCTCCCCCACCCTCACGCTGGCCGCCGGGCGCACGGGCCGCCCGTCGGCGAGGATGCGGTCGTTCTCGCACAGGTTCTTCGCGGCCGAACGGCTCTTGACGAGACACAGATACTTGAGCACCAGGTCAATGCGCATGTAGATGGGGTTATTGCGTGCTCTTGTCGTAGACCACCACGGTGAACTTGTCCTTCAAACCCTCGACGTATTTCCCGTAGGTGGATGCGAGCTTGTCTTGTTCATACATGCGGCGCAGCTCGTCCCTGATTTCATCGAACCGGTAGGGCCGGGCCCCTTCCTGTTCCACCAGGTTCACGATCCGAAATCCGTTCGACTCCCGCAGCACCTGACTGACGTCCCCGGAATTCATCCCCGCCAGCACGTCACGGAAAAACTCGGGAAGCTCGTTCACCCTGAGCCAGCCAAGATCGCCGCCCTCGGACGCGGAAGGATCGGTGCTGTGCTCGCGGGCCAGATCCGCGAAGGAGGTCCCCCCGACGATCTGCGCGTGGATGCGGGTCGCCTCGGCGAAAGCGCGTTGGATA
Organism: Candidatus Krumholzibacteriia bacterium; assembly: GCA_041742575.1. GTDB lineage: Bacteria > Krumholzibacteriota > Krumholzibacteriia > WVZY01 > JAKEHA01 > JBGSIK01. Next base: position 1,473 of record JBGSIK010000361.1, on the reverse strand, counting down.
TCTTCTTCGGTGGGCACGGCCCGGGCCAGAATGTGCCAGGCATGGATCTCCCCCGTCTCCGCTTTCCGTTCCGTCACCTGGATGAGGTGATAGCCCCACGTCGTGAGCACCGGTTCGGTGACTTCCCCGTCGGCGAGCTTGGCGACGGCTGCGGAAAGCGCCGGATCGGCCAGATCGTCCGGCGAAACGAAACCCATGTCGCCGCCGAGACGGGCGCTGGTGTCATCGGAGGATTGACGGGCCAGATCGGCAAACGGCTCACCGGCTGCGATGCGACGGCGGATCTCATCTATCTTCGCCCGCGCTTCGGTGAGGACCGCCTCGGAGGCCGCAACCCCGATGAAGATCGTTCTGAGGTGGACGACCGCGGGCCGCTCCGGCAACTCCGCTTTCTTTTCTTCGTAGAACCGGCGCAGCGCGGCGTCGCTCACGTCGATCTCCCTGCGGTCCACCTCCATGGCGAGGACACGTTCGACCAGCATCCGGTTGCGAAGCTGGTCCCGGTAAAGCTTCTTGAGGCTTTCCAGCGAGTATCCCTCGCGTTCGAGCTGCCGGTTGAACTGCTCCTCGCCGCCGAGCGCCTTCCGGTATTCCTCGATCGCTTCGTTCACTCGCCCTTCCACCTCGCCGAACGGAACCTCGATGTCCAGCCGCTTGGCCTGGGCGATCACCAGCCTATCGTTGATGAGTTCCTCGAGGATACGGTTGAACAATCCGGTGCGCTCTTCCTGCGTGAGGCTGGTCCGCCCCTCCTGGAACATGTACTGCACGATCAGCATGTCGACGTCGCTGTAGAAAATGGCTTCGTCGTCCACCATCGCGACGATGCGGTCGACCAGCTGCCGTTCGGCCGGAGCGCGCCCCGGCATGCCAACGACCGCGGCCGCGCAAGCGGTGACGACACACAGGAACCATCCCAGAGATCGATTTCGTCCGCTACTCACCATCCGAATCCTCCAACGACGGCTCCGGCCGGAACGTCGAGTCCGGCTCCTCCTGATACCCCGGCAATGTGTCGGCTGGAGCCTCGGCCGCCATACGGAACTCGGGGTCCAAGACCTCTATTTTGGCCCGCGCGCGTAACCCGGCCACCAGCCCGTCGTAGACCGCTTTGCGCTTCTGAAGCAACACTGTGCGCGAGATGTCCTCGGCCGCATCCTCCAGAGTCAACTTCTCCTGGGCCTCCCGCGCGTCGGTCACCGTGACGAAGTGGTAGCCGAAGTCCGTCTCGATCACGTCGCTCACGTCACCCACATTCATCTTGAACACCACATCTTCGAATTCAGGGATCATGTTTCCCTTGGAGAGGTAGCCAAGATCACCGCCGGCGCCGGTGTGCTTGTCGACCGAGTACCGGCCCTCCACCCACGAGAACGCATGCGTTCGCAGGAGATCTTTGACTTTTTCCGCTTCCTCGGGTGTGCTGACCAGTATGTGACTCACCCGCAACTCCCGCGTGTACTCGTCCTCGTG
>JBGSIK010000360.1:0-3210 GCA_041742575.1 Candidatus Krumholzibacteriia bacterium | reverse complement strand
GACATTCTCGTCCAACTCGTGCTTCCGGAGAGCAACGGCCAGTACGAAACGCAAACGGAAAACTGGAGCGAAGCAGAGGTGGCGGACGTGATTTCCGGCGTCGCCTCCGGCATGCTCGATGTTCAAGGGAAATTCCCGACGATGCCCATGAATTTCGTGTTCCAGACTTACGCTCGCGCCGTTACCGGGTACGAGCCCATACAGCACAACTGGAATTCGGATCACCTCTGGGTTCGGGACACGATCTCCCGTCTGGCTCCTGAAATCCCGGATGACAACGTCATCGCACAGGTGCACGCTTTCAACGAGAAGGGGCGCGCGGCCAAGGGCACGGACTTCGTATTCACCGGCTTCGTGGCCAATAGCGAGAACGCGGACAGGCACATTTTCAACGGCGCGGATTATACCGCATACGCGTACCTCGGCGGTCCGTACAACATCGTCCCCTACCCGGCGGGTCTGGACCCCAACGGCATCGGCTTCTGGTTGGTCTTCTCGCAGATCTTCCAGCACGAGACCGGCCACACATTCTACACGCTCGACGAGTATCAAAGTTATTCCGGCCCGTGCACCGAACGGTCCGGCTATCTCAATTACCCGAATACGAACAAAGACGGCCAATTCGATCCGGCCGAAGATTCCTGTGACCCCGATGGCCCGATCGAATGCCTCATGCGGTACGCGCCGAGGAAGAACGTGGGGCGGCCGTGGTGCAAGTACACGCAGGGGCAAATGGGCGTGGTGGACGCGGACGACAGTTCCATCCCGGACATCTTCGAATCGAAGCCGGTGATACAGTTCGAGACGGCTGCGGTGGAAACGGTGGAGGTATCGTCGGTCACGGTGCGAGTGAAGGCCATATCTACCGCGGTCCCGAACGCCAATCCCTTTCAGGCGCCGGAGAATCGAATCGATTACGCAGCACCGTTGCGCAAGGGCGAGTTCAGCGTCGCGGGGCTCGTCGACGACACGATGTCGCCGGCCGACGGCCGCTGGGACGAGATCGAAGAGGACATGGAGACGAGCATCTCTTCGCTGACCCCGGGGCTCACCACCGTCGGCGTCAGGGTGCAGAACTCGTTGTCGCTGTGGTCTGACCGTTACACCAAGAGAATCTACTTCATCGGCGTCAACTACGCGACCTTCAACGCCAGTGTCAAACAGGACCGCATCCGCGTTTACTGGGAGGTTGTGAGCGAAGTGTACGGCGCTCTCTTCGACGTATACCGGCTCGAGCCCGGAGACCAGCTCCCCGGTCAGTTGATCGCCGCCGACGTTCCGCCATCGGGACCGGAAGTCAGCGGCTACCGGCCGTACGCGTTCGAGGACCGAGGCATCGTTCCCGGTCGCACGTACGAGTACTACGTCATGGGCGATTTCACGCTTCAGATAAGCGGATCGCCGCGCGAGTTCCACTCGGCGTCCAGGACGATCGCGAAGACCGCAATGTATCCGGTGGCGGCGGGAAGCATCCTGTCGGCGCCGGCGCCCAATCCGTTCAACGGCGGCACTAGATTCTCAGTGGTGATCCCCAGAACCTACGCGGAGCTGGAGGGTTCCACAGCAGCTGCCGGCCAGCGTGTCGCCACCGACGTCGTGGTGGACGTATTCGATGTCACCGGGAGGCGCGTAAAAAATATCCACAGCGGACTCGACTTCGAAGACGTTCTCACACTGGAGTGGGACGGAACGAGCGCGAACAACACGCCGGTGCCGTCGGGTGTCTACTTCATTCGCGCGAAAGCGGGAGACATCACGGAGTCTCGAAAAGTTTTGCTGGTGCGTTGATCGGGAGTTCGTGCACTGATGCGATATTCGATTGCGGGCCGTCCGCGCCAAGAGCGGGCGGCCCTTTCGTTTCCGCAAAACACTTGCACTCCGGCGAAACCTGGTCTATATTGAGTGAAACGATGTTGCCGAACTCGTTTTTTGAGAGCTGACCCGCATTTTGTGCTTGACGACCTTTTGGGGTTGGGATAAGGTACCATACTAGATATTGTGGTTTTTATCCCTGTCGAGCACAGCATCCTGTGTATCCCACTCAAGTACGTACGTCCACCGTACCGGTTTACGAACCTAAACCGTAAGGAGAGTCGGCATGGAAAAGCAGGACAAGAGCGGGGTGCTTATTCGGGACAAGGAGTACGTGAAGTACATTCAGCTACTGAGGAAAGCAGAACGGGAAGGGCGGTTGGACGGGAGTTACTGCTGCATGTTGTGCGGAATGAAATTCCACACCAGGGAAGAAGCGGAAGAGTGCTGCAGAACCACCCTCACGTAACGGGGGGCGATGCTTGTGCAACATACGGATTCGAAAACCATCAGACAGTTCTGCTCCGTCTGCAAGTCCGACTTCGAAATGGATGTCGTCAAGCAGGGGAGCACCGAAAATGTTCTGTGGTTGAAGTGCCCGGGTTGTCAGGGATATCTCCCCTACATGCCGGACGAGGACGAGGATTCTGAAGCGATCGGAGCCGTCGAGGAAAAGGCCGTAGCACTCGAGGATCTCGATGTCGACGGCGCGCTCGAGTACTCGGAAGAGGACGTGTTCGAGGTGGGCCAGGTGATCCACCATCGATCCTGGAACGACTACGGCAGGATCGTTGCGAAAGACAAGCTACCCGGCAACCGGCGGATCATCTTGGTACAATTCCTCAGACAGGGAAAGGTCAAACTGCTCGAGGGCGTCCCACGCTAAAAACAGGTGGCGGCACCGCCATGATCCCGAATCCGGCCGGGCGACGCCGCCGGTCGGTCGTCGCATCGGTCCTCACAGCGGCCGCGCTGGCGGTTGTCTTGGCCGGGAATTCGCCAAGATCCGCGAGGGCGGTGGGTGTGTACGAGGACGCGGTCGGCGAGGTTGATTTCCTCACCGGGCCCCAAAGCACGTCGATTACGGCACGGTTTGTTCGCACGAACGGACCCGATGTCGACGCTTCCCTGTTCATTCTCGCGGGAGCCGTCTCTGTCCGTCCCTACCTGCTCGTGCAGCTCGAGCAACCCTACATCTCGCTCTCCGACCCATCGGATATCGCTACCGCTTTCGGCGATCTTCGCCTGCGTGTACGGGCCCGCTTGACCGGTGGGGGCGGCCGGGCACTTTCCGCGCTGGGCGCTTTCCGAACCGGTTCGGGAAGCACTCGCGTTTATCCCTACGCGTCGCAGAGCATAGACTACGAGGTGGCTCTGGGCTACGTCGATACCCTCGAT
>JBGSIK010000359.1:0-4542 GCA_041742575.1 Candidatus Krumholzibacteriia bacterium | reverse complement strand
GCCCAGAAACTCCGGTCAGTGATGGCCGCCTTCGGCAAGTGGGTAACGACGGTGATGCGCTCGTCGTCGACTTCGATACCGATTTCGAGCGCGTTCAGTATTCCCTGGGCCGTCTCGGTGTCCTTCGCCACAACCCGCTCGTCGGCCGTGATCCGAACCTGGTTCAAACCCTCCTGGCCCAGCACGATCGTCTTGCCACGGGCGTTCTTGACGATGAGCCGGTTCTGTCCCTTGACATCTACAGTACGGCGCTCCTGCCTCTCGAGCTTTTCGCCCGCCTGGGCAGTTGTCGCGGCGAGCATCAGGGGCAGTATGACCGCAAGCCAACCGCGGTTACGATGTGGGGTCTCGATCATCTTGGCAAAGCCTCCTCTTATCCGGCCTCCCCGGCTTCGTTCCCTTGTCTCTCACGAGAACCGTCCCGGGCTGGGGTCCGGGGCGGGCGTTCCGCCCACCGAATCTGAACTACGGCTGCGCGCCCCAAAAGGTTTTCCCAAAAATCCGTTTTCGATAGAGATAGTGCGATTGCATCATTTTACCGACGGCCCGGCACATAATTCCCGACCGGCACCCGATTCCGTAACCGGTTTTCATAGCTAAAGTTAGAAGAAGTCCTTCCCCTCCAGGCTCGCTTTCAGCATTTCCCTGGCCCGGTGGATCCGGGCCTTCACCGTCCCCAGGGGAATATCCAGCGACGCCGCAATCTCCTCGTATGAGAGGTTCTCCTGGTGGCGCAGGATGAGCATGATCCGGTAATGCGGCGGCAGCTTCTCTATCGCCTCGTTCAGGCGTTCCATGGTCTCTTTGCGGAGCAACTCCTGCTCCGGGTCGGGCTCAGGGGATTCGTACTGGCGTTGGATATCCCCTTTTTCGCTTTCGATCGGCTCGTCCATCGCGAACGTTTCGATCCTGCGCTTGCGCATGAAGTCGATACACAGGTTGGTCGTGATTTTGAAGAGCCAGCTCGAGAACGCGTAGGAAGGGTTGTACCGCTCGAGCATCGAAAAGACTTTGACGAACGCTTCCTGCGCGAGGTCGGCGGCCTCGTCGCGGTTCCGTATCATGCGCAAACAGATGCCGTACACTCCCCGCTGGTAGCGGTTGAGCAGCGCCCGGAACGCCATCTCGTCGCCCGACCTGGCCCGGGTGATCAGTTGGATGTCGCTTTCCTTCACGACCTCACGACCGGCCTTGTGCTCGGGGCCCGGTTGCGGCAGGCAGACGGCAACGCCGCGGCGTCGTATCGCCCGCGGGAACACATCGAGGCGGGAACGCCGTCGGGAGTGACCTGTAACTGTTTTATCTTGACACATTTTCCGGTGCGTTTCTAGAGTTTGATTGCGTTCCGGGGCATTCCATTTTCCAAACCACCGCCGAGGAGCCTACATGACCACCATCGAATACATTCAGGCACGCGAGATTCTGGACTCGAGGGGCAACCCGACCATCGAGGTCGATGTCGGTCTCGCCGGCGGCGTGCTCGGGCGGGCGGCGGTCCCATCCGGCGCCTCCACCGGCGCGCACGAAGCTCTGGAGCTTCGCGACGGAGAGAGGACTCGGTACGAGGGCAAGGGTGTGCGGAAGGCCGTGGAGAACGTGAACAACATCATCGCGCCCGAGATCCTCGACCTCGACGCCGTCGACCAGGCGTACATAGACTCCCGGCTCTTGGAGCTCGACGGCACCGAGAACAAATCGAAACTGGGCGCGAACGCGATTCTGGGCGTTTCCCTCGCGGTCGCCAAAGCGGCGGCCGAAGCGGTGGAGCTTTCGCTCTATCAGTACATCGGCGGAGTGACCGCGCGCACGCTGCCGGTGCCGATGATGAACGTCTTGAACGGCGGCCAGCACGCAGACAACAACGTCGATTTCCAGGAGTTCATGCTGATGCCCATCGGCGCGCCCAACTTCAGCGAAGCGCTGCGGATGGGAGTGGAATCGTTCCATGCCTTGAAGAAGTTGCTCAAGCAAAAAGGCTATTCGACCGGCGTGGGAGACGAAGGCGGTTTCGCGCCCAACCTCAAGTCCAACGAGGAGGCCATCCAGATCGTGCTCGAGGGGATCGAACGCGCCAATTACAAACCGGGAAAGGACCTCGCCATCGCGCTCGATCCCGCGGCGAGCGCGTTCTACGAAGGCGGGAAGTATCACCTCAAGGGCGACAACAAGGTGCTCACGTCGGAGCAGATGGTCGCGTTCTGGGCCGACTGGGTGGAGAAGTACCCCATTGTGTCGCTCGAGGACGGGCTGGCGGAGGACGACTGGGAAGGCTGGGTCACGCTGACCAAAGAGCTGGGGCGGAAGGTGCAGCTGGTTGGCGACGATATCTTCGTCACCAACGAAACCAGGCTGCGCCGTGGGATCGAGGAGAAGGCGGCCAACTCGATCCTCATCAAGCTCAACCAGATCGGTACGCTGACGGAAACACTCCAAACCATCGAGGTCGCCAAGTGCGCCGGGTACACGTCCGTCGTTTCTCATCGGAGCGGCGAGACGGAGGACACCACCATCGCCCACCTCGCGGTAGCGGCCCACGCCGGCCAGATCAAGACCGGTCGTCTGTGCCGGAGCGAGCGGGTGGCCAAGTTCAACGAGCGGTTGCGCAGCGAGGAGGAGGTGGGCGAGATCGGCGTCTTCCCCGGTGCGAGCGTTTTCCCATTTCTGGAGTGAGAACGTGTGGACCGGCCGCGGGCGGGGGCCGGCCGCGAAACAGGAAACAGAGCGAGAAATGCGATACTGGGAAGCAGGAGAGACCGTGACGCGGGCGGAAGGGCGCTCCTCGGACCGGCGGCGGAGGGAGCAGTCATCGATCGCTTCCGGCGGGAGCGTGCGGCAATACCCGTTCTTGAGGCGGCTCTATCAACATCCGTCGGTCTCGAACGGTCGCGTGCGTAAAGCGCTTTTCTTTCTCGTGCTCGCGGGTGTGATTTATGCGGTGGTTCTGGGCGACGGCGGGTTGATACAGATCGCGCTGCTCCGCCACGAGCGGGCCCGTCTCGACCGCGACATCTCCGAGCTGCAAGTGACGCGCGTCCGATTGGAAGCCGAGATCACGCGCTTGGAGAACGACCCGTTCTACTTCGAGAAGATCGGCCGGGAGCGGTTCGGATACATCCGGCCCGGGGACAAGGTGTACCGCATCATGCCCGAGCGCTGATGACCAGGCTCAGGCCCGCCGGCGGCTGGGACGCGCGCTGCGGCCCACAGGACTAGGGCGCCGGCGGGCTCTCTATTTAATAGCTTGACTTTCCCCGCATAGTCCCTGAATATAAGGCGCGCCTCGAGATGGCCCCCTCCGGGGGCCGCGTTGTTCCCAACATGGACGCGGGGTGGAGCAGTCTGGTAGCTCGTTGGGCTCATAACCCAAAGGTCGCAGGTTCAAATCCTGCCCCCGCCACCAACGACAATAAGTAATTCCCGGTGCCGACGAAATTCGGCGCCGGGGATTTTTTTGGTGGGTACTCGGGCAAATGACCCACTCAGTCGTCGCCACACGCGACCGACGAAAACGTTTGCCCACGCGGTTGGTTTATAATATCTTACGGATTATTCCGCGACAAAGTGACCGGCACCCGCACAGCAGGGGAACACGCAACTTGATTAGGCGCATCGGGCTACTTGCATCATTGTTCCTCGTGGCGATGGGACCGATACTGGGTGTGGTCTCCTACCAAGTCGCTTCTCGTTACGAGAGACACAAAATCGCCACGCTCTCCCTCGAACGGTCCGGCCAGCCGGGGGACCCCGCCTCGATGCAGAGCGACACTTTGCGCCCGTTTTGGCTCGGCGTCGCGGTTCTGGCAGCGTGGGAAACGCTGTGCGGGATTGTCATCGCTCTCAGCAAATTCCTGCGCGACACCGCGGTGCGAGACCACGACCGGATTCTGCGCTCCATCTGCACCAGCATGAACGACGGGGTTGTGGTCGCGGATAGAAACGATAAGTTCCTCCTCTTCAACAAAGCCGCTGAGGAAATGATCGGCCTGGGCCCCATGGACGTTCCACAGGCCGATTGGTCCGCCGCATACGGGTGCTACCTTCCGGACAGAGAAACACCCTTCCCCGCGGATCAATTACCGCTTTCGCGAGCTATCAAAGGCGAACGGGTATCGGACGTGGAAATCTTCATTCGTCACCCCAAGAAGCCACATGGGGTGTGGCTCAACGTTGACGGGGCCCCACTGCTGGACGAAAAGGGCGTCGTGAACGGGGGAGTAATCATCCTACGCGACGTCACCGACCGCAAGGCGGCAGAGGAAACCAATCGTCGCCTTTCCAACGCGTTCGAGCAGACCGACGACACCGTGTTCATAACCGACCGAAAAGGAGCCATCGAATACGTGAATCCCGCCTTCGAGACGACGACGGGCTACGCGCGAACGGAAATCTTGGGACAGACCCCGCGCGTTCTCAAGTCGGGCACGCACGATGAAGAGTACTACAAGTCCCTCTGGGCCACGATCCTCGCAGGGAACGTTCACCGCGGCATCACGGTGAACAGAAAAAAGAGCGGCGAACTCTACCACGCCGAGCAGACCATCA
>JBGSIK010000358.1:0-4048 GCA_041742575.1 Candidatus Krumholzibacteriia bacterium | reverse complement strand
GACATCGAGCTGGACTCTGGTTACGACCCCGCCGACAGCAGCCTGTGGGTGGGCGTTATGACTGGTTTCGGCTCGGGCGGCCTGGACTTGAGCCGCGGGCAGTTCCTCGAGATCTGGGTCAACGACTTCAAAGGGGACGATTTCGACGCCCGGGGCGGGATTCTCCGCATCGACCTCGGACGGATCGACGAGGATTTCTTCAATCCGTCCGCAAACACGTGGGAGGACGAGGACATCGAGTGGGACGGTTTCGCGGCGTGTTTCGACGACATGGGACTGGACCAGCAATTCAACGCGATCCCGGACTGCGTCGTCAGCACGACCCTCGGGCGTGAAACGGAGGAGCCGGGCAACACGGTCACGGACTTCGACAAGGCCGGTGACGACTACTTGTCCAGTCGTATACAGGGGCGCTTCACCAAGGTCAACGGCACCGAGAAGAACGGCGTACACGACTCGGAGGACCTCGACCGCTCCGGCCAGTTGGACTCGCTCGACAGCTACTTCAGCTTTGCGATCGATCTTTCCGACACGGCTGTTGTGGATATTCGAAAGTCCTACCCCAATTACGATGGATTCAACAACCTCAACAATGCCCGCGACTCCTGGCGGCTCTACCGTGTGAACCTGGCCGAGGCGATTCCGGTCTCCCCTGACGGCGTCGAACCGCGCCTCGACGAAGTTCGTCAGGTCCGGGTCTGGATCGACAATGTCGGTCAGGCCTTCGAGGACGTAGCAGTACCGGGCCGGCGGCGGTTCCAGTTCGCGGAGATCAAGGTCGTGGGTAATCGTTGGGAACTGGACGGCGTGCGCGACCTCGACGGCACACTCATCCCCGACTCGCTTCAGGTCGCCACACAGTTCGGAATCGGCGTAATAAGCACCAAGACCGATCCGGGCCTCTACAATCCGCCGATCGTCCCACGTCAGGACGAAGCAGGAGTGTACGAGAAGGAGCAGTCATTGTTCCTCGAATTCGACAGCCTCGAGGCCGGAACGTCGGCACGGATCTTCCGGCGGATCGTCGGCACGGGCCTCGATCTCACCAACTACCGGGAATTGAATTTCTGGGTGCACGCCGACCCCGCGATGTCCAACCACGACCTCGAGTACTTCTTCTTGCTGGCGTTCGACGACAAGAACTTTTACGAGATCACGCTTCCGCTCACCGAGGAGTATTTCGACCGCATCTCGGGATGGGCGCGGGTGTTGATCGTGCTCGACGACCTGGCCTCGCTCAAGTTCCAGCAGGTCTCAGTCGAGCGGGACGTGGTCGGGTCGATACCGGACATGGTCGATACGGACCGGTATTATCCGGTGCGACTCAAGAACCGGCCCAACCTGTTCGATATCCGCTACCTGTACGCGGGAATTCGAAACGTCAGTGAGACCGGGCAGCGGTTCTCCGGGCAAATCTGGATCGATGACATTTATGCGGGGGGCGTCCGCAGAGACATTGGGCTGGCGGGTTCCGTGAACGCGAACATCGGCATCGGCGGAAACATCTTGAACCTTTCCGGAGGATGGCAGCGGACCGACGCGGATTTCCGGCGGCTGCGCGAGCGCAGCGGGAGCGGGTCCGTGAGCCAGTCGTTCAATATCAACGCCAGAACGCGCCTCGAACACTTCGTGCCCCTGTTCGGCTTTTCCATTCCGCTCTCGGGCAATTACGTCCAGAGCACATCGGTCCCGAAATACCTGCCCACGAGCGACATCGAGATCTCCGACCCCGCGGTGGCCGACAGCATGCGCACCGAGCAGGTCACGCGTTCTTTCAGCACATCGCTGTCGAAAAAAGGGTCGCGGAACAAGCTTCTGAAGTACTCGATCGACAAGATGACCACGAACTTTGCGTACTCGGAGCGGATAAGCCGCTCGCCTACGAACAGGGACACCACGCAAACCATGAACGGCACCCTCGGCTACGACATCACCTGGACCAAAGCGCGTGACGTCGGTATCCTGAAAAAGTTGAAACTCCGGTATTGGCTCAATTCGATGAATTTTCGCGTGCAAGCGAACCGCGCGACCACGAGCCGCAGTCGGCTGCGCGAGGGCGAATTCGTTCAGGACCCCTTTTACTACGACGCCAACGCGGACTTCTCGGGATCGGCGAGCTACGCGCCGATCCGCAGCCTCAACACGTCGTTCTCGGCCACGATGAAACGCGATCTGGGCCTGCCCCACGAGTGGCACGGCATCGATATCGGGCAGGAAGTGGGGCGTTCGCACAATTTGCAGGTGAACTGGCGGCCGACGTTACTGTACCTGAGCGAGCTGTCCCCGAACCTCAACTATAACTCCGGTTACAGCGAGAGTCAGGATCCGCGGGTCCTTCGGCCCACCGACCCGCCGGGGACGCGAAACGCGAGCAACCAGCGCACGGCGACTGCGCGGTTCGACGTGAAGGTAGGCGAGTATTTCGGGAAGTTGTTCGGGAAGTTCGGTTGGCAACCGGAGGACGAAAAGAAAGGACCGACAGCGAAGAAACCGGAACAGGAGGCCGGCGCGCCCGCCGGCGGAGGATCCGGACAACCCCCCGCGGGAGAGGGACGACCGGAGACCGGAGAACCTCAATTGCCGGGTGCCGGTGAACCGCAGCCACCGGGGGCCGGAGAATCTCAACCGCCGGGGGCCGGTGAACCGCAACCGCCGCCGGCAGGAGGTCCCTCCACCCCTACCGTCGGGAAACCTCAACAACCTGCTGTTCCCGACACGACTGCCGGAAAACGGCGCGCCGATCCCATGGTCGCGGTCCGCAAGTTCGCCCAGATCCTGACGGATCTGCAAAAATTCAACATCAACGTGCAGCACCGGATGAATTCCTCGTACACTCGTATTCCGGACCGGCCGTCGCTCGCCTACCAGTTCGCATTCGATCGCTCCGCCGGTATCGATGGACCCACGGGCGCTCTGGACGAGCCCGATCGGAGCAATTCGGGCCTGACGATATCGCTCGATTCCGGTGTCCAGATCTCGAAGGACATCGACATCACCGGACGATATGCAACATCACTCTCCAATTCTTCCACCCAGGGGAGCGAAACCGAGTCGAAGTCGGTTTCGTGGCCGGACTTCGGCGTGCGGTGGAGCGGTTTGGAAAGGCTGGGGCCGTTCCGGCGCATCTGGTCCGCCTCGACGGCGCGGCTCACGTTCAAGAAGGACTCCAGCGAATCGGGACGCAAGGGACTGGTCGATACGAGCAAGGAAACCCTCGCCATCTCGCCCGCTCTGTTGTTCACGTTCAAGAACGAAATCAACAGCACGCTCTCGGCATCCTACAACCGCAGCAGCTCCGACCAGCGCGGGAACAAGACCGAGACCAGCAACATGGCGGTCACGCTGGACCTCAAGAAGGATTTCCGGGGCGGAAGCGGGTTGAAGCTGCCGATTCCGTTCTTCCGCAAGGAAATCAAGTGGCAGAGCACGCTCAATACCAACCTGAGCATCACCTACTCGCGCACCGGCGGCAAAAAGTTCTTGCCGGGGTCGACGGAGTACGCGCCCATACCGATCACGACGTCCTTGCGCATTTCGCCCAATCTCACGTATAATTTCTCCCGCGCGTTGAACGGGCGTTTTTTCATCGACTACGCGAGGAGTTACGCGCAGGCAACCGATCAGACGATCACGACGCTCATGATTGGTATCAGCGCGGTCTTGACGTTCTAGTGCCCGCGCCTCGAGACAGGAGCGACAGCGTACGAAAGCCGCCATGTGCCTGCAGAAGAACCTCGCTGATCTCACGGATCGCACGGTTTCGCGCTCACCGGTCGCGCCCGTGCTGATCGTCTTCTTCTTTCTCCTCGCCGCGATAGCGTGCAGCCGATCGTCACATCCTGTCTTCGACGCCGATCGCGCCTGGTCCCATCTCACAGCACAGGTGGCCTATGGTCCTCGGGTGCCGGGCAGCGCCGCCCGGGACAGCGTGTCGTTTTACCTCACGCGAACGCTCGTCCCGTCCGGCGCGGAGATCTCCACGCAGCACTTCGAAGTCAAGAACCCGTACTCCGACCGCGTGATTCCGATGAAGAACGTGATCGCGAGC
>JBGSIK010000357.1:0-14390 GCA_041742575.1 Candidatus Krumholzibacteriia bacterium | reverse complement strand
GCGCGCTGACGATCGGGACGCCGAAGGAAACGCGCGCCTCCGTTGTGACGCCGCGAAGCTCCTGCAAGCGGACGATCACCTCGTCGCTCTCCTCGGCGAGCTTCACGGCGCGCACCGCGACACCGGGGGGCGAGCCGCCCGCTTCCGGTTCACGCGCGGGAGCTGAGGTCTTCACGGCCAGCAGCGAATACGACTTGCCCAGATCGCCGCGGTGTTCTGTGGCCTGGAACGCCCGCAGCGGCTGATTCAAACGGGCCGCCTCCCACTGCACGCCGCCGTCCCCCCAGTCTCCGCGGTGCCCCCGTATCGCGTACACGAACGGGTGGTGTCCGTTGTCCTGCGAACGTTGATCGCCGATCCACTCCCAGGTCTCGGGAACGCCGGGAGTATGGATGAGCGTGAGGCGCAGCGTCCCGGCTTCGGGATGGTCCCAGCCATACTTGCAGTCATTGAGGATTGCGACACCGTAGTCGCCGCCGGGCGCGGTCATGTCGGCCCACCAGTGTCCGGGCACTTCGTAGAGCGCGGGTTTGTTCACACCGCGCGCGATGGTGCCGAGGCCGAGGTCGTAGGTGACGTACGAATCGGCGGAAGTGAGCGCGAAGGCGGCTTTGAGCAACGTCTCTCTCTCGTACCAATCGATTACGTTGGCGATCTCCACACGCCCCCCGGCCCCTCCTGAGCCCGCCGCAAGCCGGATGGTCTGCCGGAATGTCGAGGCGCCTTGCGTGCGCGTCACCTCGAGCGCGACACGCGCAGGCCCGCTCTCCACGATGCGTATCTTCGCGGGCCCGCCGACAACCGCCCGCGGGGGCGCCATGATCTCGTCGTAATCGATCTCCCATGCCGCCCACCGGTCGGGATGATCGTAGAGCAATTGCAACCGGACGGGCGCGCTCAAAAGCTCGCGATCGAGGAACTTGTCGGTGACCGACGCCACATCTCCGTTCTCATCGACACGGACGAGATATCGGTCGTTCTCTAGTGTCGATGCGGTTGCGTGCAGTCCGGTGCCAATCGCGCACGCTTCATCCGAGGAACGCACGTCGTAGACGGCATAGCCGACGGAGGGGACTCTCGCCAGAAACACGATCCCCAACCCGTCCGCGTCTTTCGACGTGACCTGTGACGGCACTTCACGAGCGTCGGGGCCGAACACTCTCACGGCCGCCGGGATCTTGCCGTCGAAGGTGACGACGGCTTCCACGATGTCCTCGCGCTCAATGGAGAGCGGATTGAACACCACCAGCGGCACACCTTTCGCGCGCGTGTCGAGCGCGGGAGCGGTGGCCTCCACCGCATTCTCGAGTGTGGATGCGAACTGATTCGAGCTCAAGATCTCGTCGTTCCATGAGAACTCGTAGGCTTCCGGAATGCTCGTGCCGGTGATGTCGTCGTGGAACTGGTGCCAGAGGAAACGAACCCATGCGGCGCGCAGTTGCTCGCGCGGATACGCCGCTCCGCCCAAGAGCCAGGCGATCACTGATGCGCGCTCCGCAGCGTCCGCCAAGAGCTCGTTCTTCCGGTTCCAGCGCTTCATCGCGGCCTGGGAGGTGTAGCATCCGACGCCGTGACGCGTCATCAGCAGCTCGCCCTTGTAGCGCGGGAGCTTCGCTCGCTCTTCGGGTGTCACGAGCGAGGCGAGATCGTCGGAGCCGGCGGTACGAACCGTGAGCGGGCCGTCACCGTGAACCGACTTCTGCACCCAAGCCACGGAGAGCGAATCAGGCCCACCTCCCGTGTCGCCGGTGCCGTAGTACTTGAAGCCGGCGTAGAGTCCCGAGATCTCGCCTTGTTTTTCGACGGCGGCGACACACGTGCTGTCGCGGCTCAAGTCGCTCCGCACCTTGCTCACGTAGTCGCCGGGCTTCAAGGCGGCGATGAGCGATGACCCATCCACGCCCTCCCACACGCCGATATCGAAGGGCACGCCCACCGACGATCCCCACGTGAGCTTCTGCGTGGAGAAGCTCGCAAGCCCGCAGTGCGCGGCGATGGAGGGGAGCGCATATCCGAATCCGAAGCAATCCGGTAGGAGAACGTCGCGGCTGGTCTTGCCGAATTCCTTGCGGAAGAAACCGTTGCCGTAGAGCGCGTGGCGGATCAGCGATTCGGAGGAAGGCATGTTGACGTCGACGGCGTCGACCCAACTCCCGGCCACACGCCAGCGGCCGTCCGCGATGTACGTCTTCAGGCGCTCGTAGTAATCGGGGTAGTACTCCTTGAGCAGCATATAACGAAAGGCGCCCTCGAAGCTGAATACGTAATCGGGGAACTGGTCGAAGTACGCGGCGTTCACACGAAATGTCTCGGGGATGTATTCGTTGATGGTCTGTTGAATGGTCCAGCGCCACTGGGTGTCCAGGTGGGCGGTGGCGATGAGGAGGAGTTGTCGCTTGGGAGCATCACTCGCGCCCGTCTCCTCGCGGCCCGGCGCGCCGTGCACGATACCGCTCGCCAGCAGCATGATCAGTCCAATGACCGCGTGTCGCATGAAAGTCTCCTTCCGACTTCGAACCGCCGTCGATGACACCCCAGCGCGTATTTCAGAGTAGCTGCAGCGGGCCGCTCGCGGGCACGGCTCCGACCCGACGCGGCTGTGCCGAGCGAATCGATCGCTGAGCGGCGGCAGTAGGGTTGAGCGGGCCGTTTGTCGGCGAGCAATAATGATTCGGTCCATCGGCGAGCCGACAACCGAGGCGACCGTCGAGAACGGAGTTGCTATGGGCACGGTCGGTCGTAGGGAGCCGTGCCCGTGAAGCCCTCTGCCGCTGCTCAGCGATGCGCCCGCGAGTTTTGCTGCGGCCGCCCGGCAAAATGTGCGTGTCTGCGTCAGCCCCTCCGAAACCGGAACCTCTGGTGCTTCAGCCTGTCCAAGAGCACCGCGCCCAAAATCACCAACCCCAGAACCACCTTCTGCGTGTAACTCTCCACGTTCGTGAGGTTCATCCCGTTCTGTATCACCGCGATAATGAACGCGCCGATCAAGGTGCCGAAAATCCGGCCTTCGCCGCCGCTCAAGCTCGTGCCTCCCACGACCACCGCCGCGATCACGTACAGCTCGTACGTGAGCCCGTATGTCGGCGCGCCGCTCCGGAGCTGCGACGCCATGAGCACTCCGCCCAATCCCGCGAGCAGGCCGCACAGGGTGTATACAATGAAGAGCACCAGGCGCACGCGGATCCCCGCCAGGCGGGACGCCTCCATGTTGCCGCCGACCGCGTAGACGTAGCGCCCGAAAGTCGTTCGGGACATCACGATGTGGGCGGCGATGTAGAGCACGACCATCAGCATCACCGCGTACGGGATCCCGAACAGCGGCTCCACGCCGCGTCCGAGCGCGACGTATCCTTCCGGCAGCTGATATATGGGCACTCCATGGGAAATGATGTACGCCAGCCCCGCGGCCACCTGCATCATCGCCAGCGTGGCGATGAAGGGCGGTATACGGAACTCCGTGATCACGAATCCGCTGAAAGCGCCCACGGCGCCGCAAAGCAAAATCCCTCCCAGGCTGCCGAGACACATCATGAGCGCCGAAGCGCTCTCGCCTCCCATGTGCCCGATGAGCCAGGCCGCAACCACGGCCGAAAGCGCGATCAAGCTCCCCGATGACAGATCGATACCGGCGGTGATGATCACCATGGTCATGCCGATGGCGATGATCGCGATGACCGAGATCTGATTGGCCACATTCCGGATGTTGTTCGGGAGAAGGAACGTCGGCCACCGATACGAGGGCGGTGTTACGATCCGGCTGCCTTCGAACGCGTCGATCTGCGAGGCGATGGCGCGTACGACGGGCGCAAACGGCTCGGTGGTGGCGATGAGGCGGAAAGATTCCCCCGCGCCGGCGAGGCGCTCCATCGCGCTTCGAATCGCCGCGGGATCTCCGCTGATTGCCGTTACGCGTGAGTAACCGCCGTGGCTCAGGGCATCTTCAAGTGATCGGGAGAACAGCCGGGCCTCATCGCTCTCCCGTGAGATGATGAGCACGCCGCCGGCCTGCAGCGCCGCTGCGGTCGCATCGGAGGATTCCTTGAGCGCCCGCGCGAGAGTCTTCGCCGCGCGTTCTCCGGTCGGATGCTGTTCATCCACCGTGAGGACGGCGAATAGCAGGCACAGGAGCAGCAACACTCCCAGCATGCCGTAGTTCGAAACGAACCGGGACGACCGCGTCGTTCCTTTTGTCCTGCCGCTCTGCCTGTGCGTACTCATGCTGCCAGCGCCATGATTGCCTCCTGGGTGGCGCTCCCGATGTCCGTGATTTCTCCGCTCACGGCGCCTTTGCGCATGACCAGTATGCGGTCGCTCATGCCGAGAATCTCCGGAAGCTCGGACGAGATCACGATGATCGCCTTGCCGCTTGAGACCAGATCGTTGATGAGCAGGTACATCTCGAACTTGGCGCCGACGTCGATGCCTCGGGTCGGCTCGTCGAAGATGATAACCCGGGAATTCGACTCCAACCAGCGCGCGACGAGCAGCTTCTGCTGATTGCCGCCCGAGAGGTTCCCGGCGGGCTGCTCGGGGCCCGATACGCGGATGTTCAAGTGCTCGACATGATGGAAAAAACGGGAGCTCTCATGGGATTGATCGATGAACCCGGCGCGCGACCATGACCGCAGGTTGGGCAAGGCGAAATTGTCCCGTGCGGAGGCCTTGAGCACCAGCCCATGCAATTTCCGGTCTTCGGGCAGAAGGCAGATGCCGTGACGGATGGCGTCGCGCGGCGACTCTATCCGAAGCGGCCGGCCGTCGAGCAGGATCTCGCCGCTTTCCTTGGGGTCGGCGCCAAAAATGAGGCGGGCGACTTCGGTGCGGCCGGCGCCCATGAGCCCCGCCAGTCCCAGCACCTCACCGTGTCTCACCGAAAACGACACGTTCCGGATCCGCCCGCCGCTCAAGCCGCGCACCTCGAGGCACGTTTCCCCGATCGGCGCGGGCACCTTGGGGAACTCCTGTTCCAGGGGCCGCCCGACCATATGCTCGATGAGATCCTTCCTCGAAAGCGTCTTAGCGTCCCAGGTACCGATGGTCACCCCGTCGCGCATCACGGTCACTCGATCGGCGATGGACAGCACCTCGTCGAGACGATGACTGATGAAGATGACGCCGATGCCGCGTGAGGCCAGTTCGCGCAGAATTCTGAAAAGACCTTCCACCTCGCGAGGCGTGAGCGCCGCCGTGGGCTCGTCCATGACCAGGACTCTGGCGTCGGTGGCAATGGCGCGGGCGATCTCCACCAGCTGCTGTTGCGCGACATGAAGGTCCGCGACCAGCGCTTCCGGATCGATCGACACCCCGAGCCGCTCGAATGCGGATCGCGTCTTATCGCGTTCGAACGCGGTATCCATGAAACCGCGCCGTGTCCGTTCCCGGCCCAAGCACAGGTTGGCGCGAACGGACAGGTGCGGCACCAAAGTGAATTCCTGGTAGATCGTGGCGATGCCCGCTCTCTGCGCCTGCAGCGGCGTGTCGATCTCGAGCGGCTGGCCGGAAAGCGCCATTGCGCCGGCATCGGCGCGGTGGACGCCCGTGAGCACCTTGATCAACGTGGTCTTGCCGGCCCCATTTTCGCCGACGAGCGCGTGGATTTCGCCGGGGTACAGATCGAAGGATGCCGAGGAAACCGCCTGCACGCCGGGAAACGTCTTTCGGATCCCCTGCATCTCGAGCAGGGGTGTCAGCGTGCGGTCGCTGGAGTGGGGAGCGGTCACCTTGCCTCGGCGAGTCGGTTAGTGCGATGAATCGTCTTGCGAGAGCGCGTTCTCCTGCCTGAACAAGGAGCACGGGATGAGTATCACCGGGGCGACTTCGCCGCCCGAAATGTACGTCTTCACGGCCTCGATGGTCTTGCGGCCGATTTCCTTCGGCATCTGGATGACGTCGGCGTGGATCTTCCCGGCCTTGATGGCCTCCCTGGCTTCGGGCACGGCGTCGAACCCGATGATCTTCACGCGACCGGTCTTGCCGGCCTTCTCCACTGCAGCCAGGGCGCCGAGGGCGCTGTCGTCATTGATGCCGAACACGCCCTCGAGATCGGGGTGGGCCTGGAGAATGTCCTCGGCCGTCCGGAACGCCTGGTCTTTGACCCCGCGCCCGGACAATTTGGCGACGACGGCGAGCCGTGGCGTTTTTGCCATCTCGTCTTCGAAGCCCCTCACGCGCTGGATCACCGATTCCACTTCGGGATGGTCGATGATCGCGACCTTGCCGTCGCCCTCGAGCGCTTCCGCCATGGCCTGGGCCGCGAGCCGGCCGCCGGCGACGTTGTCGGAGGCCACGTGGGAGACGACCTTCACTCCTTCGGCCAGACAGGCGATGTCGGCGGTGAACACGGGGATCCCGGCGTCATTAGCGGCTTGTATGGCAGTGCCGATCGACTTGGAATCACACGGGCAAACGACGATCGCGTTCACGTTCTTTACGATGAAATCGTGTATCTGGTCTTTTTGACGGGCGACGTCGAACTCGCCCGCGGTCACCAGCAGTTGAAAACCGTATTCATCGGCCGCTTCGGCGAGGCCCGCCTCCAGGTCCTGGTAGAAAGGATGCGTCCGTGTGAGCAAGGAAACGCCGATGGTGAGTTCTCGATTCGCATCCTTCGTGTCTTCGTCCTGCGCTTTCTTGCCGGCCTGGTCGCCGCCGCAGGCGCCGCACAATAATAGGAGGACCAGGGAACATGCGCTCGCGGCGTTCGCTCGCAAACGCCGTAGTGCGAGCCGATGTGGTCTGTGACGCATATGATTCTCCGACAAGGTCGTACTGCGGTTTCCACGAACGCCGCAACGCGATGATTCGGTTTCGTCTTGGCGATAGCGATGGCAGCACCATTTTCCGCTGCTTTTGTTCCGCGATCAAGAGCGAAAAGCGAATCGGCGCTCTCCGCAATTCGACGCATCGGCGGAATCGGACGCACCGGCGAGAGGGTATCGAAATTTCGACACCGGCACAGTCCCGCGTGCCTGCATACAACTCGCGGCGGGGGCGGGAGATATGTCAGTGGGACGAAACGCCGGCCGTCGCCGGGACGGCGGACGGTTTTGACGAGTTCAACTGGGCGCAGCGGCAATCGCTGGAATTCATTCCGCTTGGAGAACGGAGCCGTCGCGGCACGGAGCTTGCCGTCAGGCGCGAGCGGACAACCGACCCGGCGGTTGTGCGAAGCGGTGATTGGAGTGGACGAGGTCGCGGCGTGGGATTCGCCGCGGAATGTGGAGGAGGTCGGAGATGGGAAGGATCACGCTGGTTTTCTTGGGATTGCTGTTGTTGACCGGTTGCAGTGGCGATGTGCAGGTCCCCGGACAGACGGATGAAGCGGCGCTGGAAGTGCCCCAAGGTCCGGTCGCGATCAAGCGCGTGGACCGTGACAAAGAAAAAAAGGAGATAGTGGTCACGCTCGCGACCGGGGAGGGCGAGCGGCGCGTGCGCATCGTGCCGTGTGTCGACAGTCCGTTGCCATTCGGTATCGCGGCGGAAATATCAGACACCGGTGGTGTGCTTTACGCTGTGACGTTGGCGTGGGACCCGGAGGAGCCCGATCGCTCTTGGCTCATGGAGAGGACGGAGGAAAACGTGATGACGGCGTCGATGCATCGCGTCGGCGACCGGGTGATCGAGGTGTACGATATCGACGGAGACGTGTTCGAAGTCGATTACCCGGCGCTGGATCCCGAAACCAGACGCCGGGCCATCGTACACAGCCGGTATGGTTGGCAGCCGGAAAGTCCCGATGTCGCAGAATTCCTGGGCAAATGCGATGAGTTCGAAACCTTTTACGCGGCGCACGCGGGCAACACGCTTCACAACAATGCCGATGGAGAACTGCTCGTGTCTTTGCTCACGAACGAACCGTTCGTCGGAGCCGCGGTCGGGGCAAAAGACGGCGGCGGACCGACGCTATTGGACGATCGCCTCGAAGGATTCTGCGTTTTAGTCAGTGCCTGCGCGCGGCTGAAGTGCATGTTCGGCGGATGGACGAATCCGGTTTGTGTGGCTTGCAGCGGCGCGGCGACCGCGTGTCTCATTATCGCCATCGTGTGCTGGTTTTTGAACTGTTGACTGAGAGGGAGGTGAACCGGACCATGAAGATCGTGTTGGCATTTGTTGGGTTGATGTGCGCGTTGTTGGGCGTCGCCCTCAGTTGGCACGCGTGGAGCCGTTACCGGTCGCCCGCGGCGCCTGCGCGTATCCCGGCGTGGAACCCGAAGCACTGGCGGCCGGTGTGGCGGATGCGGGATAACTTCTCCGAGGCGCGCGGCTTCCGGATGTACTGGGTGGGCATCGAGATCTTCTCTCTGGGGGTGGTCATCGCAATCGTCGTGTTCGCCCTTCTTTAGGGTGCCGCCCGGCCGGGGACGGCAAAAGCCTGCCGGGAGTTGGATTTGAGTGCCGTGCCGGGGCGGGTCCGGGGCGGTCTTGGGGCGGGCAGTCTGGGCAACTGGGGGACGCCGGACCGGCCGCCCGCGGAACGAGTCCGTTTTTGAGCTATTTGCGCCGGTGCACACTCGTGCCCCTTGACGCTGGCACCGATTTTGCGATATACTCATCCTGGTTATAGGAGGTTTCCCACCCTAACTAACTGCTAAGAATTCTGCGCTAGTTCCTCATTGAAAGTGGTCTGCTCCAGCCCGAGTCGGAGCTGTGTATCTGGTATCGAAAGCACACGGCTATTGAATTATAAGCGTCATCGCGCGAAGAAAAGCCTCGGGCAAAATTTCCTCTACGACCCGGCCATCGCCCGGAAGATCGTAGAGGCAACCGGTTTGCGGTCCGGCGACCCGGTGGTCGAGCTGGGTGCCGGGCGCGGGATTCTGACCCGCGAGCTCGTCCGACTGGGCACGCGGTTGATCGCTGTAGAACTCGACCGAGACTTGTGCTCGCTGCTCGAGCAGGAGCACGAACGGGGTGGTGCCGCGAGGGAGACCGCTGATCTGACGCGAGCGGAGATACTGAACGAGGATTTCACCAATATCTCCCTGAGCGGTCTCCTCGCGGCGAAACAACTCGAACGGTGCACGCTGGTCGGGAATATCCCGTATCACCTGACGCGACACGTTCTGTTCTCCTTTCTTGTGGACGAGCGGAACGTGATCGATGCGGCGTACATCATGGTGCAGCGGGAGGTGGGTGCGCGGATCGTGTCTGGACCAGGGAGCCGCGTGTACGGAATCACCAGCGTCGTGTTGCAGAGCCTGTACGACATTAGCGTTGTGCTTCGGGTAGCACCCGGGTCCTTCACGCCTCCTCCCAAGGTCGCCTCGGTCGTGCTCGGGTTCAAACCCCTGGCCGGACCGGTCGTGGACGGGAGCGAGGTGGAACCGTTCATCGCTCTGGTGCGGAACGTGTTCCAGCAGAGGCGAAAGACGATTCATAACTCGCTCAAGGCATCCTATTCATTCTCGGACGCGGAGCTGGCCGTCATCGGATCGGCGACCGGAATCGATCTGGGCTCACGGCCGGAAGAGCTGGGCAAGGAGTCTTTTGCGGCACTGTTGAGGGCGATAGGTCGGAGCGGGACGCGGTAGCAACCGCGAGTGCCAGTGAGCGAGTGCCAGAGCGCCAGTGCCAGAGCGGTATGTCGGTGGGTCCCCTTTCTCGGTGCGTGTGGTTTGATGTTACGGCGGAGCATCTTAGTCGTCGCGATGATCGTTGTCCCTTTGACTTGCGTGCGGCCGGCGCGGGGACAGGATTTCCCCACGGACACGGAAGAAGACGAAACGGTGGCCGATACCATCAGGGTCGAGACGGGGCTGTTCTCGCCGAATCTCAGAGCACACAACAGGGCGAACGTGACCAGCCTGTCACTGGGTAGTGATTTGATCGTTACGCTGAGGTTGCCCTACAGTTTCCGTCTGACCAGCACTATCGGGAGCGAACAGGAGGAATTCCGACTCCAGGACCGCAGCAACAACAGTCGCAGGCTTTCGAACTCTCTCCGTCGGCGATTGCCGGGAGGTTGGGCGTTCGACGTGAGGCAGTTCGACAACCGGACTTCGAACCGTACCATCACTGTCGGCGGGGGAATTCAGGACGTGATCGTGAACAGGCTTGGAGTCGCAACCGGGCTGAGGCGGGCTTACATCGAAGAGGAGAAGATCCGGTGGGACGCACGCATTCTCGGAAGCGCCGACAACGCCGAGAAGACGTTTAAAACCGACCGGTCGAGGGCCGGGGAAATCGCGGGTGGAGCGGCCTACAGCTTTTTCGGACAAGGCCTGGTCTTGAGCGCGCGCGGCTATGGCAAGCAAATGGAGGGTTCCTCGAAGTCGGTCTATGAGGAGTTCGGCGGCATGTTCCTCAGGGAGGATAGCGTGAGCGCGGGAGTGGCGGTGCAGTTTACCGACAGCCTGCGGTTCGGATTCACGTTCGAGCAATTCAACGGCGAGGAAGAATATGCCGACCAGAAGCGCGGGTCGCTCGGCGGCCAGATAGAGGGCGCGGAGAACCTGTTCGTGGAGCACCGGCTCACGGACTCCAGGATAATGGGTGTCTACATGAAGACGCGCGTGTTGAACGGATTGGACCTGACCATGGACGCGCAACATTCCGAAGACGTGGAAGATTTTCAGGAAACCGAGGCGCGGTACAGCCGGAACGTGTCCGACCAGATCATGAGCACAATCGCCTACCGCCTCTTCACGGGCACGGATTTCAGCGCCGACCTTTCTGTGAACGAGTCGCTCAAAGACCTCGGACCGCAGTCGGTGAGTAGTTTCGACCAGCGACAGAAGAAAATCGCTGTCTCCGGTCGGCACGCTTTCAAGAGCGGCTTTTCGATCAACGTGAGCGCGGGCACGCAGCTCACGCAGAGCTTCTACCTGCGGTATGCGGAAAACCCGCGCGACCAGGACCTGCTGGACCGGCGGGTGAGCGCGAGCGTGTCGTCGAAAGCGTTCGGCAAACTTCAGACTTCCGTTTCGATGACAACGATGCAGACGGAGTTCGTCAGCATCGATCGGACTCTCTCTTCGAACAACCGGACAACCACGCGCTACGATTTCCGCCCCGTGTTCACGTATCAACTGAACCCGAGGATCACCATCCGGCAGAACTACGGACTGTTGATAGAATTCACCGATCACACCTTCGATCCGGCGAAGAACTTTCTTGATCGCAACTTGACGTTCTCGAACGATCTGAGTGCCCTCCTCACCGAAAAAGCGCGCGGGTCGTTCTATTACGGGTATCAGTTCCACGACCGCGGCAGCTATGTGCCGCAGGAAGAGGGAGGAGAACGGGTGCTCAACATCGACCGCGAGGATCGGCGCGACCAGATCAAGCTCGAGTTCGAATATCGGATGAGCAGTCGCATCATCTTCTTCGGGAAGAATGATTACAGCCGGAAGGAGGACCGGACGATCGGGAGCGACAGGGTGAGGGTCATAGAGGACGGGGGGATCGAAATCGGAGCGCGCGGAAACTACGGCTGGGGCCCCGGGCGGACCTTGACGTTCACGTGTGCGAAGGTCAACCGTTTCGGCGAGTTCAACACGGACCTGCAGAACGATTACTGGAACATGAGCGCGGAGTTCAACTACGGTTTCTAGCCGGAAGTCGTGACCGTCATGTGTAACAGGATAAAGACATCGCCCGCCCTGATGAGACTCGGCGCCGCCGCGTGCCTGGTTGCCGCGATGCTGGTGGGAGCGGGCTGCAGTATCTTCGAACCACGCGAGGCCGAAGCGCCGCAGGCCGACACCGGGAAGATCCCTTTCGTGCCGGCGAACGACGCGGCGGGCGTGTTCGTCAATATGAAATCCGGCATCGAGAATCTCGACGGGGCGAATTACGAGCGGAGTGTAGATGAACGGTTCGTGTTCTTGCCGCTTCTCGAAGACGCCTTGGACCTGCCCGGCGCGTTCGACAACTGGACCAAGACGGTGGAGATGGACGTGATGAACCTGATGCTCTCCGGCGCAAAGAAGGCGACGGTCACATTCGATCGCAGCGTTCTCATCGACGAGACCGATTACGTGCAGTTTCGGGTGACGTACAAACTGGAGCTGGTGGCGAAGGTCGCAGACGCCAAGACCGAGTACCACGGCGTCGCCCATATCGATGTCCGCCGGACCGGGGGTTTGTGGCTCATGGAGAAGTGGGAGGATGTGTCGGCGTTGGAGGACTACACCACGTGGGGGTACCTGCGCGGTGTTCTCCGGCAGCAGTTGGGCGGGTGAGGGGAGCAGGGAGAAATATGAGGAAACGATCGGGAGCCCCTGAATGTAATTCTTTGGCTCTAAACGCGTTGGAGGGATCGGCCTATTGACACCGGCATCGAAAAGCGGTATCATACCTGTGTCCGAGATCTCTCTTTCGCAGAAAGGAAGCGGGAGCATGTCGAAACGAACGGCATACTTGCTGGTTTTGATCATCGCGGCTGTCGGCCTCGTGAGTTCGTGTATCCTCGACCCGAAAGAGAAGCCGCCGGATCCAACGACACCGCCGACGCGAACGTATCAGGATCTGACGGAGCGTGACCACGTTCTCAACAACCTGGAGCTCGCCTTCAACGAGAAGAACAAAGTGGGGTATTATGACCTTCTCGACCCGGATTTCATATTCTTCTTCTCGCAGGCGGACTATAACAGCTCGGAAGACCCGACACCGGTGCAATGGGGAATAGCTGAGGAGCAGGAGTCCGCCCGTAATCTGTTCGAAGGCGGAGGGGGCGATCCCGCGGGACCGGTTGACCTCAAGCTCATCTATGCAGAGGACAACTGGACGGCAATCGATCCCGACGATCCGGTGAAATATCCCGATCAGACGTGGTACCTCAAGACGGTCGAATACAACTTGAGCGTCACGACTGTGGGGGGGACGACGTACAACGGGATAGGGCTGAAAGCCGCGTTTATCATCCGACAGATCGAACGGGACGGTAAGCAGATTTGGCAGATCATGCGGTGGCGGGACAACATCGAGGAGTAGACGGCGCTCCTCCCCAAGCCCCTCGGTGAGCCAGTCCGCAGGGCCGCCCTTCGACATGCACGTGATTACGCTCACGGCCGGCAGGCGCCACACGCCTCCGGCCGTGAACTTTTTCCCCTCTGCGGGGCCCGGCCATGACGGCCGGGCCCTCCCTCTGGTGTCTTCCTTGACACTCGTGCCGTCGCTTCCTATAGTGCAGTTCGGCCGCGCAAACAGTGAGACCGTATTCACCTCCAACGCCCCATGTCGCCTGGAAAACGCAACAAATCGAAGGGCGAACACTCGAACTCCCGCACCGCTGGGGGCTTGCCCCTGGCGCTGCTCATCGTTCTCCTGGCGCTGGCGGTCGGCGGGATCGTGGCCGTCAAGTTTTTCCAATCCCCGGCCGGCCGCGTGCGGCTCCTCGACGCCGGACTCGAGACCTACCACGCACAAGTCCAGGACGAAATCGGCCGGTCGCTCCGCGCCACTCTCGATCAGTTCGGCGCCGCGGGTGCGGTTGCGGAGTCGGCGCGGGCCGCGTACGTCCACGGGAAACCGTATCATTACCTTGCGTGGACGGTGACGTGCCCCCCAGGCAGCGATATCGTGCGCATCAATGTGGCGCTCACGAAGGCCGTCCGGAAGTTCGGCGGCGTCGTGCGCCGGAGCGAGGAACGCGCGGATACCCTTTGGATGGACATCGGCACGCGCCGCTACGACACCCACCGCCTCATTCTTACACGTCGGCGTGGGGAAAACGCAGGTCGCGCCGCCGCGCGCCCGGTTCGTCCTCGCCTGGCGTTGGTGATAGACGACTTCGGCTATTCACGCGACCGGGTCGTCGAGGAGATGTTATCAATGGATCTTCCCCTCACCATCTCGATCCTGCCCTCGCTCCCGTATTCCTTGTTCGCGCTCGAACGGGCGCAAGAGGCGGGCAAGTGCACCCTGCTTCACCTGCCCATGGAGCCGGATGAGGAACGGAAGACGGACCTCGACATGGTCGCGGCCGGCATGGACGATGTGGAGATCGCGCGGCTGGTCGATCGTTATGTCGGAAGCCTCCCGGGGATCCGCGGCGTGAACAACCACCAGGGATCGCGCGCTACGGCCGATCCGCGCGTTATGGCCATCGTGTTGGAGGTGGTCGAGGAGCATGGTCTGTTTTTCCTCGACTCTTTGACGTCCCCCAAATCGGTCGCGTATAATGCGGCCAAAGAGATGGGAGTCGCAGCCTCCCGCAATGATCTGTTCATCGATGCCGACACCGAAGATCCGGAGGTCATCGCAGAGAGGATCCGCCATCTGGTGGCGGTTGCGAAGGAGCGCGGTTGGGCCGTCGGCATCGGCCATCCGCACAGGTGGACGCTGGAAGCGCTGAAGAAGAGCGAAGGCTACGTGCGCGACGCGGGCGTGGAGATGGTTTCTCTGCAGGACATCGTCGAGTGAGCGGCCGCGCGAATCCACTCGCGCGG
>JBGSIK010000356.1:0-5978 GCA_041742575.1 Candidatus Krumholzibacteriia bacterium | reverse complement strand
GGTGTGATGATCTTGATCAAGAGCACGGAGCCCGGGGAGCCCTCTTCCACGCAGGACCACGGGCGGGCGCCGGCGGTGGATGGTGACCCATGGGCCGAGCAGGCCCCGATTCCCGGGGTCAAGAACATCATCGCCGTCTCGTCGGCCAAGGGCGGTGTGGGGAAGTCCACGGTGTGCGTGAATCTGGCGCTCGCGCTGCAGCAGCGGGGGATGAGGGTCGGCGTGATGGACGCCGACGTCTACGGCCCCAGTGTCCATCTGCTCCTGGACGTGGACGAGCGGCCCCGGCCCGGCCGAACCCGTGAGATCGCCCCCGTCGAGAAAGACGGGCTCAAGCTCATGTCGCTCGGCTTCCTCACCGATCGCGGGAGCCCCGTGATCTGGCGCGGCCCCATCGTGATGGGAGTGGTGAAGAAGTTCCTCCAGGAGGTCGAATGGGGCGAACTCGATTACCTGATGATCGACATGCCGCCCGGCACGGGGGACGCGCAACTCACGCTGGTGCAGACGGTGCCCCTCACCGGCGCCATCATCGTCACCACATCGTCGGAGCTGGCGCTGGTGGACGCCGAGAAAGGGCTCGTGATGTACCGGTCGGTCAAGGCTCCGGTGCTCGGCATCATCGAGAACATGAGTTACTTCCTGTGCCCGCACTGCGGCGAACGCACCGACATCTTCGGACACGGCGCGGGCCGCGAAATCTGCGAGCGTCTCGAAACCGAGTTCCTGGGCGAATTGCCTCTCGACCCCGAGCTTCGTTCTGGCGGCGACAGGGGAAGGCCGATCGTCAAGTTCGACCAGCACTCACCGGTGACGAGGGCTTTCCTCGACATGGCCGACAGGATCATGGAGATGTGCCCGGCAGGCGCCAGGCGCTGACGCGGTGCCGGACGAACCGAACCGAGCAGGCGGGAGCCAAGCGCCGGTCCGAAGGCGTCGATCGATACGGTGAACAGGATGATTCGTGTGACCACGGCCGACATTCTCAGAGAGAAGATCAAGAAGCTCGAGTTCCTGGCGACGGCGAGTCGCATGCTCAACGCCACCCTCGATCTGGAGCAGCTGCTCCTCACGATCATGAAGATCGTGAAGAACGCGCTCGACGTCCAGGCCGTGTCACTGTCGGTGGTGGACGAGAAGGGCGAGAATCTCGTGTTCGAGCTCGCAAGCGGCCGGCGCGACCGCGCCGTGCGCGGGCTCAAGATCCCGTTCGGCGAAGGGGTGATGGGATGGGTCGCCCAACACCAGAAGCCGCTGGTCGTGAACGACACCGGCAAAGATCAGCGGGTTTCGATGACGCTGGAACGGAAACTCGGGATCAAGCCGCGGTCCATCCTGGCTGTTCCGCTCAAGCGGCGCGGGCGGCTGATCGGCGTGCTCGAGGCCATCAACCGCAAGGAGGGCCGGAAGTTCACCGAGGAGGATCTGTCGCTCAGCATCACCCTGGGCGGTCACATCGCCGCCGCGGTCGGGAACGCTCGCCTCTTCCAGCGCGCGGAACGCCGGCGGTTGGAGGCAAACCTGCTCGCCCGCGCCAGCGCTGATGTGGGGGGATTACTTTCCCTGGACGAGGTGTTGCAGCGCATCCTCGCGAACCTCCGTCGCCTGGTGCCTTTCGACGCGGCGGCGATCTTCGTCCTCGATCCTCGCCAGAAGCGCGTTGTGAGCAAGCTTCACCAGGGCTACCCCGCGGGGACCGATGAGCGACTCCGTTTCAAGAGCGATGAGGGAGTGGTGAGCGTCGCCATCAAGGAGAAGAAGGGCATCATCGTCGACGACGTTCGCGCCAGCAGGAGCTATGTGAAGGCGCGCGAGAACACCCGTTCGGAGATGGTCGCCCCCATGCTGAGCCAGGGGCGCGTGATGGGCGCATTCAATCTCGAGAGCGATCAAACCGGCGCTTACCGGGAAGACGATCTCCAGCTGCTCGAAGCGTTCGCGTCCCATGCCAGCGTGGCGATCGAGCGCGCCAACCTCTACGAGGAGCAGCGCGAGAAGCAGGAAATCCAGGAGGAGCTGCGCGTGGCGCGCACAGTCCAGGACTTCTTCTCGCCCAAACGCTCGCGGGCGGTGGGCCCGCTGCGGATCGCCGGCGCCAACTACCCGTCGCTCGAGGTGAGCGGCGACTACTACGATTTCTTCCCGGTGCGAGACGGACGCCTGGCGTTTGCGGTGGCCGACGTGGCCGGCAAGGGTGTGCCCGCCGCGCTCATCATGTCTGGATTTCGCGCCACCCTCCACACCGCGGCGCCCTATGTGGCGACCGCCAGGCAGCTCGCGCTCCGCGCCAACGAGATCCTGCTCGAGACCGTTCGCCCGCAGGATTTCGTAACGGCGTTCATCGCCGTGGTGAATCCCACGACTGGCGAGGTTACCTACTGCAACGCCGGTCACAACGCCGCCATCCTCATGAAGCCCGACGGATCCTACCGGACTCTCGAATCAGGCG
This sequence comes from Candidatus Krumholzibacteriia bacterium, assembly GCA_041742575.1. Classification (GTDB taxonomy): domain Bacteria; phylum Krumholzibacteriota; class Krumholzibacteriia; order WVZY01; family JAKEHA01; genus JBGSIK01. The sequence goes on along the minus strand of JBGSIK010000356.1, from coordinate 3,529 downwards.
GTCCGGTGCTGGGCCTGGCGGCGGGCATTCCACTCGTCGAAGGGCGATTCGTGTTGCGGGACGAGACGCTGCTCCTGTTCACGGACGGTGCGACAGAGGCGCGGAACGAGTCCGGAGAGTATTATGGGGATGCACGATTGGTGGCGGCACTCCGACGGTCGGTCAACTTCCCTCCGTCCCCCCTGTGTCACGCGCTCTACGGCGACGTCAAAGCGTTCTTCGGCGAGGCCGGCCAGGCGGACGACATCACCTTCCTCGTTCTCAAACGGCGGAAGTAACCACAGTATTCCTGCAGGGCTCCATCAATTCACGGGAACGAGGATCAAACCCTCGTTATTGCGGATCTGCGCCGTCGTCACCACGTCGCCGAGCGTTCCGTCCGCTCGCAGGACGGCGTAGGAGCCGTCGAGCGGGTGGGTGGTGATCGTCCGGTCGTCGATGAACGATCCCGCCGGGAGCATCTTCACCAGCACGAGGGCATTCGTGAACCGGCGGGCAAGCACACGGTAGGTGAGCGAGGAATTGAAGGGGTCGGGGCCGGTGGCGAACAGGTAGTGCTCATTCGTGTCCGCCTTCCCCTCGAAATCGGTCGCCCCCGGTGGAATCGGCGCGGGTTGTCCGATGTCGAACTCGACGGCAGGGTTCCACTGCCAGGTGGAAAGGTGGCCGGCACCCATGTGCGAGTTCACCGAGTTGTACATGTAGAAGGTATTGCCGTTGTGGAGCAGGTAGTATAGCGCGAGCAAGAACAATTTGCCGCGACTAGTGCCGGCCCCGCTTCCCGTGAGATCGCGAGCGCACAGGAGCCGGCGGCCCCCACGGCGTGTCTGGCCGATGATTTTCACCACCGACTGATCGTAGTCGCCTTCGTACGTGATGGCCCGATAAGATCCGGTGGTTGGAGTGTAATTCCCGCGATCGGAAATCCACACCTCCGCCCAAATCCATGGCGTGGTCTTCTGCAAATTCTGCGCGCAGCGGTTGTCGAGCTGTAGGAAGTAGGGCGTAGTGAAGTTGGGCATGACGTCGATGGTGCGGCCGAAGTGCTGATGGAACGCGGCGGCAAGTTCGGGGTACAGTGTCTCGAAGCCAACGGCGTACGGATGGTCCTCATCGAGGGGCACTTCGTAGAACTCCGCCGATTTCCCAAGCAACCCCTCGTTGTAGACGGCATAGTACAGCGCCTCGTCGGCCATGATGCCCTCGATCGGGCCGCTGGCGTAGCTCGTGTATTGGCGGGAACCGTCGAGGACGCTGATCAGGAATTCCGTGACGAAACGGCGGAGTCCGGGATGAGTGACGTTCACCAGGTACCACGGCTCGTGCTGGCCGCTGTTGAAGCCGAAGACACGCGACGACGCCCGGTCGGGAGCAGAAGCCGGGGGAGCACCGGGCTGCCACTCCGGATTCCAACCCGGCACCACACCCGGCGGGAATCCCACCACGAGCGTCACCGATTCCCATGTGGGCACGTTGACGTCTTCCTTGTAGTGTAGGTAGAAATCCTCCCCATCGTAACCGTGCGCGCTCGCCCAGTTCATGGCCTCGTTATCGAGGTCGTCGTACCAGTGGTGGCGGGCGTTCCAATATTCGAAGGTGCGGGTATTCGGATTGAGTGCACGCAGTTGGTCGGCGTTGTACGCAACACGGCCGACGAGCGCGTCGAAGTGCGTCGCGCGCCAGGCCATCTCATCGGCGTCGAGGTATTCGCGAAGCAACGCCGAGCCGAGCTGGATATGCGAGTAAAGCGTGGGTGCCGCCGGAACGCAACCGCCGTCGCCGCACTCCTCGCCGCTGGGACAGGAGAGATCGGTGATACAGACAGCGCTCTCGCTCTCCGGCGCCCCCGGCTGACGGCCGCAAGCGGGCACAACGGCAAGGCCCACGACCAGAAGTGCGATTATGCGGATGAATCGGGACATGGTTATTGACGCGGTACCCACTAATAAGGGGCATTAAAGGTAGATTAGCAAGCGGTATGCCAGGGATATTGGCCGCGCCGACGGGCGAATCCCGCGCTACTCCGGGACCGATCGCCGGCCTCCCTTTGTCTGCCAATAGGACCAAGATATCCAGTGGGTCCTCACCTGAGGAGAATTGACTTTCGGGCAAGCACGTTCCCGTCCGCGCGGAGGACATAAAGGAAAACTCCCGACCCCGCCGGCTCGCCGCCATCGTTTTGTCCATCCCACTGCGCCGTTCGATATCCCGCTGCCACCGGAGCATCGACGAGCGTGCGCACCTTCCGTCCCGATACGTCGAAGACATCGAGGTGCACGTGGGCGTCCCGTTGCAAGGTGAACGCGATGGTGGTGCCCTGGCCCTGGCGGAAGGGATTGGGGAAATTCGGGTGGAGCGCCAACGCCGGCGCGGAAATGCGCACGCGTTCGATCGATGAAAAGACCTCGTCGCCGGCCTCGGTCAGAACACCGAGCCGGTAGTCGTACGTTCTTCCGGCTACGGCGGTTTCGTCACGGTACGTGCGGGTCGACGGCGACAAGATGCCGTTGCCGGCAAGAGGAACGAAGCCCTTCGCGGACCCGTCGTCGCGCCGGTAGACAGTGAGACCTCGCAAGCGCTCGTCCGCCCACACCTCCCACTCGAGAACCACTGCGGAGCCGGAAGCGTCGGTGAGCGCGCGCGCCGAGAAAGATCTCACCACCATGGTTGTGGGCGGGGGATCGAAGAGGAGGACGTAAAGGCCGTCGTTGTTGTCGGCCAGATACACGGTGTGATCGGAAACGGCAACCTTCCGTGCGAAATCGGCCGTCTCGAAGTAGCCCACGTCTGCGGGCGACGCCGGATCATCGATGTCCATCACACGGAGGCCGCTCTCGCCGCTCGCCACGTACGCATATCTGCCGGACACCGCCACTCCGAACGCGAGACCTCCGGGCGGGAGCGGCACGCTCGCGACTTCCGTCGGGCTTGCGGGTGCCGACACATCCACCACCGTCAGGCCGGCACTGCCGTCGGCGCAATACGCGAACACGCTGTCGATGGCGACATCGTACGTCGACGCGGTCGTTCCGCGGAATCCGATCTCGTGCGGCGACGAAGGCGTGGACACGTCGATGACGCGCAACCCGTCGGCGCCGTCCGCGACGTAGGCGTAACCGTCCGAAATCGCCACGCTGCGTGACAGCCCCGGCGTGTCATATGCGCCGACTTCGGCCGGCGCGGCGGGCGCGGACACGTCGATGACCTTGAGCCCGTCTGATTTGCATGCGGCGTAAAGTAGCGATCCGGAGAGCGCGACTCCTTCCACGAAAACACCGGTCGCGTACGACCCGACCTGGACTGGCGCCGTCGGCGAGGAGACATCGAGTATGCGCAGGCCGCCGTGCCCGTCGGCGACGAAGGCGTGCGCGCCCGAGACCACGGAGGCGTGCGTCCAGGCACCGGTGTAGTAACAGCCCACTTCCTCCGGCGCCGCGGGCGCGGACACATCCAGCACACGGAAACCGGAGTTACGGGCGCAGACAAAGGCGTGCGATCCGCTGTGCGCGACGCCCCAGGTGAGGTCGCC
>JBGSIK010000355.1:0-3090 GCA_041742575.1 Candidatus Krumholzibacteriia bacterium | reverse complement strand
CTCGACCTGAACAAGGTGCGCCGGAAACTGGACCAGGACCACTACGGGCTGCGTTCGGTGAAGGACCGCATCCTCGAGTTTCTGGCCGTCATGAAGCTGTCCGATTCGATGAAGGGACCCATTCTCTGCTTCGTAGGCCCTCCGGGCGTGGGCAAGACGTCGCTCGGCCAGTCGATCGCGGATGCTCTTGGCCGCAGGTTCGTGCGTTTCTCGCTGGGCGGCGTGCGGGACGAGGCCGAGATTCGCGGCCACCGCCGCACCTACATCGGCTCCATGCCGGGGCGGATCATCCAGTCGCTCATCAAGGCCGGCACCAAGAACCCGGTGATGCTGCTGGACGAACTGGACAAGATGTCGAGCGATTTCCGCGGCGATCCGGCGTCGGCGCTGCTCGAGGTGCTCGACCCCGAACAAAACCACACGTTCAGCGACCACTACCTGGAGGTACCGTTCGATCTCAGCCAGATTCTGTTCATCACTACGGCGAACGTCACGCACACCGTTCCCCCTGCGCTTCAGGACCGCATGGAGACGCTGCGATTGCCCGGCTATCTGGAGAATGAGAAGGTCAAGATCGCCCAGAACCACCTCATTCCGAAAATGTTGCCCCGCCACGGGCTCAAGGATGGGGACATCCACATCGGCGAAACGACGATCAAGTGCATCATCGAGCGGTACACCCGGGAGTCGGGTGTGCGCAGCCTCGAGCGCGAGTTGGCCAAGATCATGCGCAAGGTGGCCAAGCGCTTGGCGACTTCTGGTAAGAGCTCAACGGTGAAGGTCACCACCGGGAATCTGGAAAAGTACCTCGGCATCCCGCACTACGCGGAGAAGGAGATTCCGGAGAGATCACAGATCGGGGTGGCCACCGGTCTCGCCTGGACCAGCTTCGGCGGGGACATCCTCCGTATCGAGGCGACTTTCATGCCGGGCACGGGCAAACTCACGCTCACCGGCCAGCTGGGCGATGTCATGCAGGAGTCGGCTCAGATCGCCTTGAGCTACGCCAGAAATCTCGCGCGCGTGCTCCCGCTGAAGAAGAACTTTTTCAATGAGATCGACGTCCACATTCACGTGCCCGAGGGCGCGATACCCAAAGACGGGCCGAGCGCGGGCGTCGCCATCGCCACCGCGCTGGTCTCGAACTTCTTCAGTATCCCCATCCGGCGGGATGTCGCCATGACGGGCGAGTTGACGCTGAAAGGAGATATCCTTCCGATCGGCGGGCTCAACGAGAAAACGGTCGCGGCGCTGCGAGCGGGCATCAGGGAAGTCATCATCCCCAAGGGGTCATCCCAGCTCATCAAAGAGCTGCCCAAGGAAGTGCGGGCGGGGCTCAAGATCCACACCGCGGAGACTTTCCGGGACGTGCTCAAGATAGCGCTGGAAAAACCCATGCCGCGTCCCGGCCGTCGGCCGACGAGCAGGGGCGACGTCGAGCGGCGGCAACAACAGGGCTACTTCGAATACATCGAGTCCCCGGCACACCACTGAACTCTCGCCGTTGGGGGAAGGCCCGCGGGCGCGTGCCGGGCGCCTCGTGGACACGTCGTCGCGGAGCGCATCGGTGAAAGTCTCCTCCGTCGAATTCGTTGGCTCGTTCGGATATCCGAACAAACTTCCTCGGGAGGCCCGGCCCGAAGTCGCCATATTCGGGAGATCAAACGTCGGCAAGTCATCCCTGATCAACACGCTCCTGGGGTGGCACGGTGTGGCGCGAATCTCGAAGAGCCCCGGCAAGACCCGGAGCGCCAATTTCTTCCGGATCAACGACCGTTTTCACCTCGTCGACATGCCCGGTTACGGGTACGCGAAGGTCTCGAAATCGGAGCTGGCGCGCTGGACGAAGATATACGATCAATACGTGTCCGACCGCACGCGCCGCAACGCTTTCGTCCAGCTCCTCGATATCCGCCACGATCCGACCCAGGGGGACATGGATTCAGTCGCGCGCCTGCACGCGGCCGAACGCCCTTTCTGCCTCGTGTTCAACAAGTCGGACAAGGTCAAGACACCCCAGATCGCGGGGCGCGTCCGGGAGATGCTCCGGGGGTTCGACGTGGCCCCCAGCACCGCCGCCGTCCCTTTCTCCAGCATCACCGGCCAGGGCCGCAACGAGCTATGGACATGGATCGAAGAGGTGCTCGGGTTGTGAGGTTCGGTCTTTGCCGCCCGCGGTTCGCAGCGTATAATCACTCCGGATTTTCTACGGCGGATATTTCGTGCCGCGGCTCTCCCGATGAGCTGCGCGCGACCGAAGGTGGACCCGTATGAAACGCGCGAAGTTGTTCACACCGGGACCGACGGAGGTCCCCCCCGAGGTCTTGGAGACCCAGGCGAGGCCCCTCGTTCATCATCGCAGTGACGCCTTCCGCGAGGCGCACCTCGAAGTAATCGAGGGGCTTCGCTATATCCTGCGTACCGAGGGCCCGGTGGTTCTGTTGGCTTCCTCCGGCACGGGCGCGATGGAAGCAGCCGTGGTCAATCTCACGCGTCCCGGCGACAAGGCGCTGGTGACGGTGAACGGCAAGTTCAGCGAGCGTTGGGCGGAAATCACTCGGACCTATGGCGTCGAAACCGTGGTCGTCGAAGCGGAATGGGGCGAGCCCGTAGCCCCCGAAGCGATCGAGCGCGCCTTCGAAGCAAACCCGGGCGTCTCCGTGTTTTTCACCACGCATTCGGAGACATCCACGGGCGTGCTGCAGGACGTGGAAACGCTCGCGCGCATCGCCCACGACCATGACGCGCTCGTGATCGTGGATGGAATCAGCAGCGTCTGCGCGCACGACGTGCGAGTGGACGAGTGGGGAATCGACTGCATGGTTGGAGGGGCGCAAAAGGGAGTGATGACCCCGCCGGGGCTCTCGTTCTTGTCGCTCTCCCCGCAGGCGGTGCGGAAAATGACCGCAGGCCGGCACCCGTGCTACTACTTCGACCTGCTTGCGGCGACGCGAACGGCGGAAAAGGGAGACACTCCCTACACTCCGGCCATCACACTGGTGTTTGCGCTGCAGCGCGCTCTCCAGATGATTCGGGAAGAGGGCATCGAGAAAGTCATCGCGCGTCACGCGGCCAATGCCCGGGCGGTAC
>JBGSIK010000354.1:0-21013 GCA_041742575.1 Candidatus Krumholzibacteriia bacterium | reverse complement strand
CCCTGCGATCCAGGCGCCGGGACGGCCGGCGCAGTGCTCGAGCGCCCCGCGATCTACGGGGTTGGTTGGGTCTGTGGCGCGCCGGAGGACTACGAGCGCGAGTACTGCGCGGACCTTGCGCAGCTCTCCGCCTTCCTGCGGGAAACGCAGCCGGAGACTGCCGAAGCGCTCGACCTCGGCCAGGACGGTCCCACGCGACGGAGTTTCTTTTCTCGCCTCCAGGGCGAGATCACCAAACGCGGCACCATCGACGTGCTGCGCCACGGGCTAAAGCACGGGCCGCACCACCTCGACCTCTTCTACGGCACGCCCTCGCCGGGCAACTTGAAGGCCCAGGAACGCTACGCGGCTAACCGGTTCAGCGTCACCCGCCAGCTCCGCTACAGCCGTGACGAAACGCAGCTCGCGCTCGACTTGGGGCTTTTCATCAACGGCCTGCCAGTCGCCACTTTCGAGCTAAAGAACAGCCTTACCAAGCAAACCGTCGAGGACGCAATCCAGCAGTACAAGCGCGACCGCGACCCGCGCGAGAGGCTCTTCGAGTTCGGGCGCTGCGTGGTGCACTTCGCCGTAGACGACCACGAGGTGCGCTTCTGCACGCATCTCAAGGGCAAAGCCTCGTGGTTCCTTCCCTTCAACCTGGGCTGGAACGACGGCGCGGGCAATCCGCCCAACCCCGATGGCCTGAAGACCGACTACCTATGGAAGCGCATCCTCTCGCGCGACGGCCTGACCGACATCCTCGAAAACTATGCCCAGGTGGTCGAGACCAAGGACGAGAAGACCGGCAGAAAGAAGAGAGTGCAGATCTGGCCGCGCTTCCACCAGCTCGACGTGGTGCGAAAGCTCCTGGCCGACACAGCCCGGCAGGGCGCGGGCAAACGGTACCTGATCCAGCACTCCGCGGGCAGCGGCAAGTCCAACTCCATCGCCTGGCTCGCCCACCAGGTGATTGGTCTGTCGAAAAACGACACGCCTGTTTTCGACTCGATTGTGGTTGTCACTGACCGGCTTATCCTCGACCAGCAGATAAAGGACACCATCAAACAATTCGCGCAGGTGGGCGCGACGGTGGGGCACGCCGAGCACTCGGGCGACTTGCGCAAGTTCATCGCCGAGGGGAAGAAGATCATCATCTCCACGGTTCAGAAGTTCCCGTTCATCTTAGACGAGATCGGCAGCGAACACCGCGGGCGACACTTCGCCATCATCATCGATGAGGCGCACTCGAGCCAGGGCGGGCGCACTTCCGCTGCGGTCTCGATTGCGCTCGGGACGGCCGGGGTCGAGGAGGATGACGAGACCTTCGAGGACAAGATCAACCGGCTGATGGAGGCCAAGAAGCTTCTGCCCAACGCCAGCTATTTCGCATTCACCGCTACCCCCAAGAACAAGACGCTGGAGATCTTCGGTGCGCCGGAGCCGCAGCCCGACGGCACAGTGAAGCACCGGCCGTTCCACAGCTACACCATGAAGCAGGCGATTCAGGAGGGCTTCATCCTGGACGTGCTCCGGCACTACACGCCGGTCCAGAGCTACTACAAGCTGGTCAAGAAGGTCGAGGGTGACCCGGAATTCGACACCAAGCGTGCGAAGAAGAAGCTCCGTCGCTACGTCGAGAGCCACGAGTACGCGATCCAACTCAAGGCCGAGATCATGGTGGACCACTTCCATGAGCAGGTGCTGCGGTTAGGGAAGATCGGCGGGCAGGCGCGGGCGATGGTGGTGACTACTGGGATCGAGCGGGCAATCCAATACTACCACGCCATCAGCGATTACCTTGCCGAGCGCAAAAGTCTGCACAGGGCGATCGTCGCCTTCTCGGGCGAGCACGAGTACGGCGGCGCGAAGGTCACGGAGGCGTCGCTTAACGGCTTCCCGTCGAGCCGGATCGCTGACAAAATCCAGGAGGACCCGTACCGGTTTCTCGTCTGCGCCGACAAGTTCCAGACCGGCTACGACGAACCGCTGTTGCACACGATGTACGTGGACAAGGTCCTGTCCGGCATCAAGGCGGTGCAGACGCTCTCGCGTCTCAACCGCGCGCACCCGCAGAAGCACGACGTGTTCGTGCTCGATTTCATGAACGAAGCCGATATCATCCAGGAGGCCTTCGCCGACTACTATCGCACGACGATCCTCGCCGAGGAGACCGACCCCAACAAACTGCACGACCTGAAGGCCGCACTCGACGGCTTCCAGGTCTACGCGCCCGAACAGATCCACCAATTTGTTGAGCTGTATCTCGGCGGCGCCGATCGTGACAAGCTCGATCCCATCCTCGATGCCTGCGTAGCGGTCTACAGGGCGCAGCTCGACGAGGATGGACAGGTGGACTTCAAGGGGAAGGCCAAGGCGTTTGTGCGCGCCTATGGATTCCTTTCCTCGATCTTGCCGTACACCAATGCAGAGTGGGAGAAATTCTCGATCTTCCTGAATTTCCTCGTCCCCAAGCTGCCGGCACCCGTTGAGGAGGACCTCGCGAAGGGCATCCTCGAAGCGATCGACATGGATAGCTACCGCGTCGAGAAGCAAGCGGCCATGAAGATCCAGCTTCCGGACTCGGAGGCGGAGATCGAGCCGGTCCCGACCGCCGGTGGCGGCCACAAACCGGAGCCGGAACTCGATCGACTCTCGAACATCATCAAGGCATTCAACGACCAGTTCGGCAACGTCCCCTGGACCGACGCGGACCGTGTGCACAAGCTGATCACCGAGGAAATCCCGAACCGCGTGGCCGCCGATACGGCCTATCAAAACGCAAAGAAGTACTCCGACAAGCAGAACGCCCGCATCGAACACGACAAGGCGCTGGCGCGCGTGATGACTGCGGTGCTCAAGGACGACACGGAGCTATTCAAGCAGTTCATGGACAATGACTCGTTCCGCCGATGGTTGACCGACATGGTCTTCGGGCTCACCTACGAGTCACCGGGGGCACAAGGGCAGGCAAGCTGATGAAGCTGAAAGTCCCGTTTCGCACCCGCAGCGCATCGACACGTCGTTATGGGCACAGGAGGCGTCGGTAGCGAATGAGTGGACATATGTTCCAGCGTTGGCTTACAACAAACAAGGACAGTATTGGACGGCACTCGCTCGTGCTAATGTCGGAGAACGACAGGGCCCGCTCGCGAATCCTTGCCGATCTTCGCACGACGGTTCGTAACCACTACGTCGACCCAGAGTTGACTGCGAAAAGATTTACAGACCTCGGGGCGCCAAAGACGGCCAATCTGCTCCGAGCGCACCTCCCGACCACGAAGGCCGCGCGCTCGGGAGATCTCGGTGAGATCCTGGCGACTGAGGTCGCGGAGCAAATACTGCATTTCGAGGTACCTGTACGGCGGTTGCGATGGAAGGACGGGCGCAACATGGCCCTCCGCGGAGACGACATCGTCGGGCTCGATCGTGAGAAGAACAGCAAGCTCGTATTTCTGAAAGGCGAATCCAAGAGCCGGGCGCAGCTCTCGACAACAGTTCTCGATGAGGCCGGCGCTTCTTTGGACAGCGACCGCGGCCGGCCAACGAGGCACTCGGTCCTGTTTGTCGCCGAGCGCCTACGGGAGCAGAAGAAGGACGACTTGGCCCGGGAGATCGAGGAAGCAGTCCTGCAGAGTTTCAACGGAACGCTGATCGAACACATGCTGTTCGTGCTTACCGGCAGCAATCCGACAGACCCCCTCAGAGCCCATCTGAAAGCCTGCGCAAGGAACCGGCGTCGGAGGCATGCAGTTGGGTTTCACTTAAACGACCACCAGAAGTTCATCGAGGATCTTTTTCGAGGGCTCTAGATGGCTGAGTCAACGGCAGAACTACAACGTCGTCTCGAAGCGGCGGTCGTGCCGGGTTTCAGAGAACGGTTACTCGACAAGGGACTGGCGCGTGGCCTGATTTGGCGGGACGGGGAGCTTCCGGCAGATGCGCCTCCATTCCCCGGAGCTCTCACTGAAGACTTGCTCGACTACGCCCACACCTTGTTGGCCATGTCGGTTCGGCTCCGGGCGCGAAAAGTCACCTCACGGACCCTAGAGCGGGCGTTTCTTGTTGCTGGAGAAGCGATCGAGGCAGCCGTTCATCGCGGCAGCCGCGGGCCAACCCGGGGTTTTCACCGAGTCAGTGCAGCCGTGGCATTTCATCTCGCAGGCTACTCAGCGCGGGCGTACTCGATGCTTCCCGCGGGTTCCGAGGCTGATAATCTGGCGCCGGCGGAAAAGGTGCTTGTGCATCTGTTGCGGAGAAAGCTCGAAGACATGCATGCCGCGTTCTCTGTTTGGCTCCTGGACTCCGGCCATGATGATGCGAGTACAGCCGATCGCCTTCGTGACGACGAGGACTTCGACGACGTGGACGCTGCGCACACCATCCTTACCACGTCGTTCATGCGTGGGCTTGCTCTCTTTGACCATGCGATCACGACGGGCGCATTCGAGTCGGCGGCTGCGGCGAAGGGGCAGCTGATCACAACTGCCGAAGCGGCGCGAGATCTCCATGCGGTCAGCCACTGGTGGACCGCGACCTTAGCGTGCCACCTCATCGACGAGCTGTGGCAACTGAGCTTGTACCAGCAGATCCCGACCCTGCCCGACGGCGACGACGACAAAGAGCGTTGGGACGCACTCCGATGGAACTACATTCAACGCCTTCGCGCCGGCAAGCGTGCGGCCATCGAACTCTGGCCTTCTCAGTTGGCAGCAGCACGGAGGGCGGTGTCCCCGGCTGATGACCTGGTCGTCGCCCTGCCGACCGGTGCTGGGAAAACGCGCGTCGCAGAGTTGTGCATCCTTCGTGCTCTGGCCGCCAACCAGCGTGTCGTGTACGTCACACCGCTACGGGCGCTTTCGGCTCAGATCGAACGCGATCTCGGGGATACTATCGTTCCCCTGGGGTTCTCCGTGTCTTCACTCTATGGCGCGGCTGGCATCCAGAGCGGAGATGCCGAGACGTTGCGCGGCGGGAACATCGTGGTGGCGACGCCCGAGAAGCTTGACTTTGCGCTGCGAAACGACGCGTCAATCATCGATGATGTGGGGCTCGTAGTGCTTGACGAAGGTCATATGCTGGGACCCAATGAGCGTGAAGTACGTTACGAAGCACTCGTTCAACGACTACTCCGGCGGGACGACGCACCTGCCCGCCGCATCGTTTGTCTGTCCGCCCTGTTTCCCATGCCGGAGGAGATGACCGATTTTGTTGCTTGGGTCCGACAGGATGAGCCTGGAGACCCGGTTTACTCCACGTGGCGTCCTACGCGACAGCGCTTCGGTGTGCTCAGGTGGATGGCCAACGCGGCGCGCCTCGACATCAAGGTTGGAGAGGAGAGCCCCTTCGTTCCTCGCTTTATTGAGGCCATCGATCCGCCAAAGAACTCGCGCAGGCGAACGCCATTCCCGAGGAACAAAAACGAATTGACGCTCGCGGCCGCTTGGTCCTTCGTAAAACAGGACAAGCAAGTGCTTGTGTACTGTTCTCAAAGGAGCTCGGTTGAGCCTTTCGGCAAGCTGGTGTTAAAGTGCATTGAACACGGCGTCTTGAAGCCGCTGCACGGCATCAACGACAGTATTGACAATGCGATTGCGGCTGGGACGGAGTGGCTCGGCAAAGACCACCCAGCGGTCCAATGCCTGCAGTATGGCGTGGCATTGCACCACGGGGGCCTGCCACGCCCGTTCCTACGCCATGTGGAGCGCCTACTACGATCCGGCGACTGCCTCCTGACGATTGCATCGCCGACCCTTGCCCAGGGTCTTAACTTGTCGGCGAGCGTGCTGCTGGTGCCTTCAATCTGGCGGAATCGAGAAATCATTCCCGCTGCGGAATTCGCCAATGTGGCGGGTCGGGCCGGCCGGGCGTTCGTGGATGTGGAAGGACAGGTGCTTCATGTAATCTGGAAGGCGACGACGCCAGAGACCGACCGGGCAGTACGGCAGTGGGAGACGCTGGTCGAGCAGGCCAAAGCGCCGAAGGTCCAAAGTGGCATCCTCCAGCTCGCGCTAAACATCTACGACCGCATCGCCCGGGGAGCTGGTGTGCCGTTGGACGAGTTGGTCGACCATGTGACTGGGCACAGCGAAACGTGGGATTTCAGCGAAGCTGCCACCGGTAAGCTTGATGTCACTGCCGCGGACTGGGAAAGGGACGTTGCCTCACTGGATTCCGCCATTCTCGCCCTGTTGGATGCAGAAACGCCACCGAAGGATATCGAACTGGCGCTTCACCGAGCGCTTGAGGGCTCTCTCTTCTTTCGTCATCTCAAGCAGTACGAGGAAGCGCTCCAGAGAGTCCTGCCCGGTCTCATAGCTGTTCGTGCGCGCCGGATCTGGTCTCAGACGCAGGAGACGCAGCGGAAAGGCTACCATGCTGCAGGCATTGGCCTCACCGCAGGGCAATTTCTCGACAGTAACCTCGTAGCGCTCCTTGACCTGCTCAGGCAGGCTGAAGCCGCTGTGGCCTCAGGTGATGTCGATACTGTGGCCACTGCTGTCGTTGAGTTCGCGGAACTTGTTTTTCAAAAAGCGCCTTTTCGGGCACCGAAGGACCTTCCCGCCAACTGGAAGGACGCTCTGGGAGCATGGATACGCGGCCGCCCTTCCGCTGAGGTGATCAACATCTGCGGCGGCGACGGCGTAGATCTCGTGCAGGATGCTCTCATTTACCGACTTCCGTGGGCCATGGAGGCAGTGCGTGTCCACGCTTCGGCAGTGGTGCACGAAGGCGCCGGCGACATCGGAGGGCTCGCGGCACTGGCCGTGGAGGCGGGGACTTCCAATCGCAGCGTCATGGTCCTAGTCCGCAGCGGGTTAAGTTCCCGAGAAGCTGCCACGGCCGCCGTCGCTTCGACTGCCGCCAGGTTTGAAGACCGCACAGGGATGCGCCTTTGGCTTGCGTCCGAGGAAGTGAAAACCAGAACGGCAGAGGAGGCCTGGCCAACGAGGCAAAGCAGGCATGCTTGGCTGGAATTCTACGAGAGCGAAACGAAGAGCTATCGGCGAAAATGGAAGCGCGAGACGCAACGAGTCCAAGTGGCCTGGGTTCAGGAGGCTCCTGAGGCAGGGGCCCACGTCGTGCTCGAGCCAGGGGCAGGCGGCGCCAGTGGTCTTGTTCTCTCTCCGAGCTTCGCGGTGTTGGGGGAACTGAAGTCCACACTCCGGCGTCCAAGAAGGGAAATCGTCGCTGCGCGGGTCCATGGGAAGCCAAACACGGTGGAGGTCGAGTATTTCGGCCCGCCAAGCGCTTCGTAGTTTGGGCTAGAAAACGATAAAAGAGCCAGAGAGAGCGCAGAAAACTCAGTCACGGAGAAGGGCGTTACGCTTCGTAAGAAGAATTCGAGTTTGCCCCAAATCAAAATCATGCACGTGGTGCTACTAGGAGATTCCATTCTCGACAATCGGGCCTACACAAAAGGTGAGCCCGACGTAGTGACTCATCTGCGCAAGTTGCTGCCACGTGCCGCCCAAGCTACGCTGTGCGCGGTCGATGGCAGCACTACCGCGGATCTCGAGTCGCAGATCGCCACAGTCCCGCCGGACGCTTCCCACCTCGTGGTCTCAATCGGCGGGAATGACGCGATAATGAACAGCGACATGCTGTCGACACCCGTCAAATCAACGACGCAGGCGCTGGCGCTATTCGGGCAGCGGATGAAGGAATTCGAGGGTGCGTACCGCGCGGCGGTAGAAGCGGTATTGGCGCTCAAGCGCCCAACGGCAATCTGCACCATCTACAATGGAGAGCTGGATCCGCCGGGGGTATATGTCGCCCGCACGGCGCTCATGATGTTCAACGATGTGATCTTGAGATTCGGTTTCGAGCGAGGGCTCACGATTATCGACTTGCGGTCGGTGTGTAGCGAGAAAACAGATTACGCGAATCCGATCGAACCTTCGGGAAAGGGCGGGCTGAAGATTGCGAAGGCCATTGCCGCCTGGCTTGGAGTTCGTGAGCCGAAGCCGCCGGCCCGTGTGTTCACGGGCTAACCTCCGGCCGCGCGTCATAGCTGCCGCATTGAAGGATGACACGGAGCTTATGGGTAGGGACTTTAGAACGCAGCGGAGCGCTACGGATGACTGACCGGGAGTTGCTGCAGGAAGACGGCTTTGAAGGTTTCTTGACGGTTACGGAGCTTCGGGCCTCGGGCTTGAAACAGATCCCGGAGTGCCCGGGGGTTCACGTGATCCTCCGTGAGTCTCCAGACCCTCCGGTCTTTTTGGATCGGAGCGTCGAAGGTGATCGGCCGACGGCGCGATAGTCGACCGGTTACCTCAACCTTTGCGGGGAATTGCGGTGATGCGCTGGCCGACAAAAGTGTCCACATTCGCGCTGGGTGCTCTGGTCATGTGGACCGCCTCGTGCACCAAAGCAGTGCGGATCGAAACAACGGAGCACGAGAGCGTACGCCCCGGAGCCACGTATCGAATCACCACAACTGACAACCGCGTTTACATCGCCAAGCACCTCGAGATTGCCGGCGAGCTAATAAGCTTCACTTCCGACAGGCAGCGTATCGAGCTTCCTGCGAAGGACGTCCTGAAGGTAGAACGGCTCGATTTCGACCAACCGAAAACGGCCGTCGTGGTCATCGCCGTCGGCGTCGCGGCGATCGCTGGGTTCTGGATGTTGTTAAACGCTTTCGCGGGGTCGCTAGTCGCCACGGATTGATTGCCATTTTTGGGGTGACGCACAGCGACCACATCTGCTAACCTCTGCCAACGGGGGGGAGGTTTTCGGCGCCGCAGCCCGGCGTAAGTCGTCATCAAGGAAGGAGAAACAGAGATGGGTGACAAGGGAAGCAAGGATAAAGGCAAAAAGGAAAAGCAGAAAAAGGCCCAGCACAACCTCAAGGAAAAGCGGAAAATCAAAAAAGAAAAGAAACAGAACAAAGCATAGTAAGTCAGTGCCCCTTGCTGCCCGGCGCCCTTTGGGCAAGGCCTTCGTGTGCCCACTGCCCAAGGGACTGTTCAAACGGCCGCGCGTAGTTGCGTAGCTGAAGCTCCGAGCGAACAATCGGGGCTGTCGCGCTTGGTGGTGGCACGCAAACTGGACCGGCCACTCCAGCGGCCGCAGCTAACGGGCGCCCTGAAGGCCAAGTCGCCGTGACACGCTCGCCGACGAAACTCGCCACTGTGTTGTTGGCTGTTCTGGTGGCGTGGACCAGCTCGTGCACCGAAGCAGTTCGCGTCGAACCGACGGACTATGAGAAAGCGGACATCAACGCCACCTATCGCATCACCACGACGGACAACCGGGTTTTTACCGCGAAGCGCTTAAAGATTGGTGACGAACTGGTGAGTTTCACCTGCAACAAGCAGCGAGTCGAGATCCCTGCTAAAGATATTTTGCTTGTGGAACGACTCGATCTCGACCCATCGAACACGCTTGTGGTAGCCATCGCCATCACCGTAGCGGCTGCTTGGTGGTTAGAGCTTGCGCTTGAAGTGTTTTTGGGCTGGGCTATGGGCGATTAAAGAACGCCTTTCTCGCGGAGTGTTCGTCACGGTGAAAACGCGGCGCAAAGTCCTCCTGCTGGCGATCGCCGGCGTGGCCGTCGCGATCGTACTTGTGTTCCTCTATGGCGACTCTCGCTGGACCTCCCGCACGAAACAACTGCAGGGAAAGATCGAAGTCGCGCGCCTGCGTTCCCTCATCAGGATCTATGATCCACGCGAGCTGGACAGCCTACCCGCGCCGGTCCAGCGTTACTTCCACGCGGTCCTGAAGGACGGCCAGCGCATGGTGGAGGCCGTCACCGTGGAGCACGGCGGCACGTTCAACCTGAGCGAAACCGCCGACGAGTGGAAGCCGTTCACGTCGAGGCAACGTGTCATCACCAATCGGCCGGGTTTCGTCTGGGACGCGCGCGTCGCGATGAGGCGGGGCCTCACGGTGCGCGTGCACGACGCCTACGTCGGGGGCGAGGGGATACTGCACGCGATGCTCTTCGGGCTGTTCTCGGTGGCGGACATCCACGGCACGCCGGAGGTGGCGCAAGGCGAGCTGATGCGATTCCTCGCGGAAGCGGCGTGGTATCCGACGGCGCTCCTGCCGAGCCAGGGCATGCGCTGGGAAGCGGTGGATGATAGCTCGGCCAAGGCGACGCTCACGGACGGCGACAACACAGTCACGATGCTCTTCCGGTTCAACGACGAGGGCCTTATCGAATCGGCGTACGCCGATTCGCGCTGGCGGACGGTTGGAGACACGGTGATTCCGACGCCCTGGGAGGGCCGCTGGGGCCACTATGGACTCCGCGACGGGATGCGCATTCCCATCGAAGGCGAGGTGGCGTGGCTCACACCGGAGGGGCGGAAGCCCTACTGGCGGGGTCGCATCACGAGCCTCACCTACGAGTTCGCGCGCTGACCGGGACCCCTTTCTTGAACACGGCGCCCGTGCCGGACGCCAGAACCTCACTTGTTCCATGAAAATTCGGATTGACAATCCGAGATTTCATGGTATTTTTACATGTGTGATACCCAGGCCGGCCTATATCGAACAGGTGGCGACCGCACTCGGAAGGTCGCCCGTGACCGCGCTGCTGGGCCCGAGGCAGTGCGGCAAGACCACCCTGGCGAAAGTGGTTTCGCAGGGTCACGAGGCGACGCTTCTCGATCTCGAATCCCCCCAAGATGTTGCCCGGCTCCAAAACCCGGAGTTGGCCCTTTCGCAGACAAAAGGCCTCGTGATCATCGACGAGGTTCAACGGATGCCCGAACTTTTCGGCGTGCTGCGGGTGCTTGTCGATCGGGCACCGGGCGACCATCGGTTTCTGGTTCTGGGAAGCGCGTCGGCAGAGATCGGGAGGACCGTGTCCGAATCGCTCGCGGGCCGGGTCGAGTTCGTGGACCTCTCCGGGTTCAACATCGAGGAGGTCACATCGGAATCCGCCACGAAGCTGTGGGTGCGAGGAGGGTTTCCCCGATCGTTTCTGGCCGACACCGATGAAGACAGCTTCGCATGGCGAGAAGGATTCGTGCGAACGTTTCTCGAGCGCGACATCCCGCAACTTGGGATCTCGATTCCGTCGCCGGCCATGCGCCGTTTTTGGACTATGTTGGCGCATTACCATGGCCAGGTATGGAATGCGTCCGAGTTCGCACGATCGATGGGGGTCAGCGACAAGACCGTCAGGAATTACCTGGACGTGCTCACGGGGACTTACATGATTCGGCAGCTCCAGCCGTGGCACGAGAACATCGGAAAACGTCAGATCAAGTCTCCGAAGATTCATTTCCGCGACACGGGCCTGCTCCACAGCCTCCTCGCGCTCCCGAACGTCAACGCTTTGACGGGGCACACGCGGGTGGGAGCGTCATGGGAAGGATTCGTCGTCGAACAGGTCCTTCAGGTCGTTCGCCCCGCGGAAGCGTATTTCTGGGCGACTCACCAGGGAGCGGAGGTGGATCTGTTTTTCACGCACGAGGGGCGGCGTCTCGGAATAGAAGTCAAGTACAGCGAGGCGCCGCGTGTCACGAAGTCCATTCGAGTCGCGCTCGAGGATTTGCGGCTCGCGCACTTGTGGCTCGTTCATCCCGGAGAGAGAGAGTACCCGGTGAATGACAACATCACTGTCCTGCCGCTCTCGGCGATCGGGCGGCTCCCTCATCTCATACAGGAGCTCGTGCGATGAGTTCTGATGATGACCAACGCGATGTCCCCTCACCGAAAGGAGAAGCGATCGTGAGAAAACTAGTGTTCGCCGCCGTGGTTCTGTTCCAGGCATCTGCTGTCTGTAGTCAACCCGCTGATGCGGGTCGCCCCGTGGCCGCCTATGTCGGGCAGGCGCCGCCGGGAAAGACGCCCGTCGTGTTCGCGCCCGGGTTTGTATCTACGGACGCACATGAGTTCTCCTGCTCGCTCACACCGGACGGAAACGAGTTCTACTTCGCGCGCAGAGACCCGAAGCTGAACCAGACCGTCATCATGGTGACGAAGCTGCGGGGAGGCGACTGGACGGAGCCGGAGGTGGTTCCGTTCGTCGAGAATCAATTCTCGTTCGAGCCGATGGTGACGCCCGACGGCAAGAGGCTGTACTTCACCTCCGGCAAACCGATCCCCGGGCAGACCGGCCCGCCGATGAACATCTTGTACGTCGAGCGCGAAGGCGACGGATGGAGCGCGGCCAAGGACCCGGGGGCTCCTTTCAACCCGGCAAAAGCGATGTACATCTCCATGGCGGCAAACGGGACGATATACACGACCGACATCTCCGGGGGACCGGCCGGGGCGTGTGTCGCCGTTTCCCGGTTGCTCGATGGGAAGTATCAAACGCTGGAGAGAATGGGGCCGCCGGTTGGCGCGGGGACGCAGAACATGTATCCATTCGTCGCGCCGGATGAGAGCTACTTGATCGTCACCGCGAGGACGCCTTCGGAAAAGCTCCAGAGCGTTTTGATGGTCTCGTTCCGCAAGCCGGACGGAAGCTGGGGCGAGCCGCGCGCGATTGATCTTGGGATGGATGCGGGAGTGCCGTTTGTGTCGCGCGACGGGGAATTCCTCTTCTTCACGGGCGGGGAGCGGGGAAAGAGCGACATCTACTGGGTCTCCGCGGAAATCATCGAGGACTTGAGGCCGAAGGGTTCGGAGTAGGCAAACACGGAGGTCAATGTGGAGGAAGCAACAGTGAAACACCTGCTTCTACCAGCCGTCGTAGTTTCCGTCGTTCTCGGTTGCATGCTGGGATGCGAGGAGACGACGGTGTACACCCCACCGCCGCCGACGTTGGCCATCTACAATGGCGATCCCCGCCCTGATTGCACCTCCACCGCAAGGGATGGGCGGACCGATCTGGTGGCGCCGGAGACCGTTGACACGCTGCACTGGAGCGCACCACAAAAGGTGAGTCCGCCGATCGCCTGTGACTGCCCCACGGACGATGCGGAAATATCGGGCGACGGCCAGACCCTGTATTTCTACTGGGCGCCGGACATTGATCTGTCGTCAGCGGAGATGCTGCTGGGCACAACCGGTGTGTACGTAGCGCACCGCACCGGGGGGCCCGGCGACTTTGACTATCCCACATTTCTGGACTTGCGCAGAGGGACCAAAGGCGGCGCGGTCGACGGCCACCCGCGGTTGACGGTCGCGGGCGACACGGTGTACTTCCATTCCGCGAGGGCGGAGAACCTGGGCAACCTGCTGCGGCCGCCGGTGACGGATATACTCGATGTGTATGTTGCCGCCCTCACGGACAGCGTTCCCGGAGTGGCAAGGAACCTCGGGTATGCAATCAATTCGATTCACTGGGACGGCGAACCCGGCATCAGCCCCGACGGTCGAACACTTTACCTGGCCTCCAATAGACCGGGCGGCCTCGGCAAGCGTGACATATACTATTCGATTCTCTCGGGCGCATCCTGGTCCGCGGCGGTGAACATCGGCACGCCGATCAGCGGTGCCGATGACGATCTACAGGTGGAATTCGCGGCCAATGATCCGAGCACGATGTACTTCGTCTCCGATCGGAACAGCATGGGAATGGCGATCTACCGGTCGCATTTCGACGGCGCGTCATGGGAGCAGCCGGAGCTGGTGATTCGGGGTCAAGTCGGCTCTCCGTCGTTGACCGCCGACGGTGGTATAATGTATTTCGTCCATATCCTAACGGACAATACGCCGGGCGACCCGGTATTCGGCGCCGACATTTATTACGTAACCCGTAAGTAGTTGTCGACACCCCGTCACTCACGGAGGTCACTATGTTGTCCCCGATACTCGCACGGGTGCGACTCGGTGTCGCGCTGTTCGTGTTTATCGGCGCATTTCAAGCAAACACTGAGGTCCCTCCCGCGACGGGTACAGAAAAGCCACTCGTCCTCCAGGAAATGACGTGGCCGGAGGTCAAGGACTACCTGACGCGCAGCGAGATGGTCATCATTCCATTGGGAAGCACGGAACAGCACGGCCCGGCCTTGCCTCTGGGCACGGACTGCTATCACGCGTTGGATATTTCGAAGCAGATTTCAGCGAGGACCGGCGTGCTCGTGGCCCCGGTGCTTCTCGTGGGCTACAGCTCCTATCATTCGGGATTTCCGGGGACGTTGAGCGTGACTCCTGAGACGATGGAGCGAGTGTTGTTCGAGGTCTCGGAGTTCCTGATCAAGTACGGCTTTCGCCGTATCATGTTTTTGAATTACCACGGCGGAAATCAACTGGTCGAGGCGACCGTCATTCACCGCATCAACCACGAGACGGTAGCGACGGCGATCGCGATCGGCATCAACAGTCCGATCCAGCAGGAAGAAGAGTCGGACTCGCTGGATTACCATGCGGGATTCGAAGAGACATCGAGCATGCTCTATCTGGAGCCGGGCTTGGTGCGAATGGACAAGGCGCAGAAACCGGTCATCCATTTCACTCCTGAGGTGAAAGAGCTGCAGGAGCTCTCGAAGAAGAACCCGGAACTGGAATCAGTCTGGCATGCAATGTTGGGCGTGCCTGCGGAGACGAAGAAGGGCGGCGCGAGCAGCGAGCTTTCGAGCAACGGAGTTTGGTCGCTGCGCGACCCGCGCGCTGCAAATGCTGAAATTGGCAAGACGATGGTTCAGGGGATGGTCGATGCGGCGGTTCGCTTCATCGAAGCGTGGAATCAGACGCGCGTGCGGTAACCGTTGAAACACGGAGAGATCCTGCTGTGAAAAGACGCTTTGTGGCGATCGCGACTCTCGCGGGCGTTTTGCTGACGGGTGCGGTTGGCGCCCAGGAGAATCCGGATGATGTCTATTGGTCGGAAGGGTTTGAGGTTCCGGGAGTGACTCACACAGTCCTTGCCCTGACCGTCTATGACAACAAGCTCATCGCCGGAGGCGAATTTTGGGAGGCCGGCAGTGTGATGGCGAGTAGCATCGCAGCCTGGGATGGGTCTACGTGGTCGCCGCTTGGGTCAGGGATGGACTCGTATGTCTGCGCGCTCACCGTCTATGACAACAAGCTCATTGCGGGTGGATATTTCAACACGGCCGGTGGTGTGGAGGCGAACTACATAGCCGCTTGGGACGGGTCTACGTGGTCTGCGCTCGGGTCGGGGATGAACGGGAGAGTCTATTCCCTGACCGTCCATGACAACAAGCTCATAGCGGGAGGATCGTTCACGACAGCTGGCGGTGTTGAGGCGAATTGTGTAGCCGCCTGGGACGGGTCCACGTGGTCTCCACTGGGCTCGGGGTTGACCGGCGGGTCTAGCCCTGGGGTCAATGCCCTTACCGTTTATGACAACAAGCTCATAGCGGGAGGCGAATTCACCATGGCCGGCGGCGTCGGGGCGAAATACATAGCCGCGTGGGATGGGGCCGCCTGGTCGGCACTGGGATCGGGAACGGTTGGGGTTGTCTACGCCCTGACTCCATACAACAACCAGCTGATCGCGGGTGGGGATTTCGGCACGGGCGGTGTCGAGACAAACTATGTCGCTTCGTGGGACGGGTCTACCTGGTCGCAAGTTGGGTCGAAGGTGAACGGGGACGTCCATGCCCTGTCCGTCTATGACGACAAACTCATGGCGGGCGGAAGGTTGACATCGGTCGGCGGACTCAGGGTGGATGGTGTCGCTGCCTGGGATGGATCCGGTTGGTCGCGAGTCGGGGCGACTATATCTCCATATCAATGGACTCCATCTATTGAAGCCCTGACCGTTTATGGCGACAAGCTCATTGCGGGGGGAACGTTTTTCATGATCAGCGGTGTTGGGGCGGATTTTGTAGCCAGCTGGGACGGGTCCACATGGGCAGCGCTCGGATCCGGTATTAACGCGACTGTCGTGGCTCTGACTCTGTATGACAACAAGCTTATAGCGGGCGGATTGTTTACCACGGCCGGTGATGTGGCGGCGAATGGTATCGCCGCGTGGGACGGCTCTGCCTGGTCGGCATTGGGTTCAGGGCTGAACTCTTCTGGGATCACTGTCCAAGCTCTGACCGTGTACGACAACACGCTCATTGCCGGAGGGGAGTTCACCACCGCTGGGGGAGTGGAGGCGAAACGCATCGCAGCCTGGGATGGAGCTACGTGGGTGCCGCTCGGATCTGGGATCACGGGCAATGGGGTCTATGAACTCTGCGTCTATGGCGGCAAGCTCATCGCAGGAGGAGCGTTCACCACCGCCGGCGATGTGGAGGCGAGTAATATTGCGGCTTGGGATGGATCAGCCTGGTCTGCACTCGGGTCCGGGACGAGCGCCAGCGTTTTTGCGCTGACCGTGTATGACAACAAGCTCATAGCGGGCGGGCTGTTCACCACGGCCGGGGGTGTGGAGGTGAACTGCATCGCGGCCTGGGACGGTCTCGCTTGGTCACCGCTTGGCTCCGGCATGAGTGAGGGCTGGGGAGATCTGTTTGTACATGCGCTGGCCATCTATGACAACAAGTTGATAGCAGGAGGGGAATTCACATTCGCAGGTGGTGTGGAGGCGAATTGCGTCGCGGCCTGGGACGGGTCTGATTGGTCAGCACTCGGGCCGGGGGTGAACTATCATGCGTATGCTCTGGCTGTTTATGATAACAAGCTCTTCGCGGGAGGCGAATTTTGGGAAGCTGGCGGCGCTGAGGCGTTCGACATCGCTGCCTGGGACGGGTCCACATGGTTGCCGCTCGGGTCGGGGTTGAACAACGACGTTCATGCCATGACTGTCTACGACAACACGCTGATGGTCGGCGGGTACTTTACCCGCGCCGGCGACAAGGTTTCCGGTTACATCGCTCAGTGGACCAAGCACACCTCGACCCCCACGCTGCTTCAAAGCTTTGCAGCGGCTCATCGAGGCCGTGCGGTCGAGATCACATGGGCGTTGTCGGAGCAGGTCCCGAAGGAGAGCTTCGTAGTCGAACGCTCGGAAGGTCGCGCAGCGGGCATCGAGAATACCGGCGATTTTGTCGAACTTCAAGGTGCTGCGGTGACCGGGAACGGCTTGCATTACACGTTCAGTGACGCAGACATCGAGCCGGGAATGCAGTACCGCTACCGCGTCGCACTTCGCAGCGAAGTCGGCTCACGGGAAGTTCTCTTCGAGACTGAGTCGATCACGATTCCCGCCCTTGCGCTCACGCTCTTTCAGAACGAGCCCAATCCCTTCAATCCATCGACGATAATCCGGTATTACCTGCCGGAATACACAGAGGTAACACTCGGTGTCTACGAAGCGAGTGGAAGATTGGTGGCAAGCCTTGCGGAGGGGGAGAAGCAGCCGGGCGGATATCACGAGCTCGAATGGAATGGCCGCGACGCACAGGGCAAGGCCGTCGCGAGCGGCGTGTATTTCTGCCGGCTTCAGGCAGGCAAGCTCACGCAGTCGAGGAAGATGATCGTGCTTAGATGAGCCCCAACGTGCGGGGAGGTACTCTGATGAAGAAGCTCACTGTAGTCGCGCTTATGGTATGCGCTCTCTTGGTCTGTGCTCTTGACGCTCAGGCGGTTCTCGCAGCGGCCGCGGGCCCGAGTTGCGCCTTGGAAGCCCCCGATGATGTGTATTGGTCCGCCGAATTCGGCGTCAATGGAGTAAACGACCCGGTCAATGCTCTCGCCGTTTATGACAACAAACTCATAGCTGGCGGATGGTTCATCGCCGCCGGCGATGTCATGGCGAGTCGCGTCGCCGCCTGGGACGGTGCCGCGTGGTCAGCGCTGGGAGCGGGGATGAATTCCGATCTCCAGGCCCTGGCCGTTTATGGCGACAAACTCATCGCCGCCGGCGCGTTCACCGCTGCCGGCGGCGTCGAGGCGCTCTACATCGCGGCCTGGGACGGCTCTACTTGGTCGCCACTCGGGTCGGGGCTGAACGGGCCGGTCTATTCCTTGACGGTCTATGACAACAAGCTTGTCGCCGGCGGGGAATTCTCCACTGCTGGGGGTGTCGAGGCCAGTGGCATCGCGGCCTGGGACGGGGCCGCCTGGTCGCCGCTTGGATCGGGGATAACGGGGTGGGTCTATGCGCTGACCGTTTACGAAAACAGACTCATAGCGGCGGGATTGTTTGCCATGGCTGGAGAAGTGGAGGCGAATTATGTCGCGGCCTGGGACGGGGCTGCCTGGTCGGCGTTGGGGACAGGGACCAACTATGAAGTCCATGCCGCGACCGTTTACGACAACAAGCTCATAGCGGGGGGATGGTTTACCAAAGCCGGCGACGTCGACGCGCGTTATATCGCGGCCTGGGACGGAGCGACGTGGTCCGCAATCGGGTCGGGGATGGGTTATGACGTACTTGCCCTGACCGTGTACGACGACAAACTCATAGCGGCTGGAACGTTTGGCGAGGCTGGTGGTGTCCAGGCAATGCATATCGCGGCGTGGGACGGAGCCACGTGGTCCGCACTCGGCGCGGGGCTGGAGTCCGATGCCACCGCCCTCGCCGTCTACGACAACGAGCTCATCGCGGGCGGACAATTCATCACCGCCGGCGATGTGGGGGCGAACTTTGTCGCCGGCTGGGACGGGGCCACGTGGTCGGCAATCGGGTCGGGATTGAACAGTTATGTTCTTGCCGTGGAAGAATACGACGACAAGCTCATCGCGGGCGGAGGATTCATTACCGCCGGCGGTGTCGCGGCGAACAGGATCGCGAGTTGGGATGGGTCTGCGTGGTCGGCGCTGGGATCGGGGGTGGATGACCACGTGCTTGCGCTGACGACGTACGACAACAAGTTGATAGCCGGAGGATCGTTCATCCGGGCTGGGGAAGTGGTCGCAAGCAACATCGCAGCGTGGGACGGATCCACGTGGGCGCCACTCGGATCGGGGTTGAACTGGGAAGTCTGTGCCCTCACGGTTTTCGACGGCGAGCTCATCGCCGGCGGAACGTTCACCATGGCCGGCGGTGTTGGCGCGAATCGTGTCGCTCGTTGGAATGGATCCGCCTGGTCGCCACTCGGATCGGGGATGAATGACCGGGTGGATGCACTGGCCGTCTATGACAACAAGCTCATAGCAGGGGGATTGTTCACGACGGCTAGTGGCGTGGAGGTGAATCATATCGCCTGCTGGGACGGGTCAACCTGGTCGCCGATCGGGGCCGGTATGAGTGGCCCCGCCGGGCTCACCTTGGTGTTTGCGTTGACTGTCTACGATGACAAGCTGATAGCAGGGGGTGGATTTATAGAGGCTGGATATGTGCCGGCAAATAACATCGCAGCGTGGGACGGCTCCACTTGGTCGGCACTCGGATCCGGGACGAACGACAATGTCCTTGCCCTGACCGTTTATGACAACAAGCTCATTGCGGCCGGGAGATTTTTGCAAGCTGGCGGCGTTCAAGCGCGCCGTATCGCCAGCTGGAACGGGGCAGGGTGGTCGCCACTCGGATCGGGCGTGGATTTTTGGGTGGAGGACCTGACTGTCTATGACAATACACTGATGGTCGGCGGCCGCTTCACCGTCGCCGGCAACAAGCCATCGGGCTACATCGCTCAGTGGACCAAGCACACCGGGACGGCCACCTTGCTTCAGAACTTCGCCGCATCGCATCGAGGCTCGGCAATCGACATCGAATGGCAGCTCTCAGAAGCGGTGTCGAGGGAAAGCTTCGTGGTAGACCGGGCGAAAGGCGCGATCGGCCGGGCCGGGAGCGCGGGTGATTTTGTGGAACTCCACGGAGTCGCGATCACCGAGAACGGCCTGCACTATCACTTCAGCGACACGGACATCGAGCCGGGGATGACGTATCGCTACCGCGTGGCGCTTCGCAGCGAAGTCGGCTCGCGAGAAGTCCTCTTCGAGACCGGAGCGATCATGATTCCCCCTCTGGCGCTCACGCTCTTTCAGAACGAGCCCAATCCGTTCAATCCATCGACGAAGATCCGGTACTACTTGCCGGAAGACGCCGAGGTGACGCTCGGTGTGTACGACGCCGGCGGACGCCTGGTGGTCGCCATTGCGGAGCGGGAGAAACAGCCCAGCGGATATCACGAGTTGGAATGGAACGGCCGCGACGCGAGCGGCAAGGCCGTCGCGAGCGGCGTGTACTTCTGCCGGCTGGGAGCGGGCAAGCTCACGCAGACCAGGAAGATGATCTTGCTCCGATAAGGACAAACGACCGCGGGGGCGGACAGGAAGCCTGAACCACCGTGCGCGATGCGTCCGGACATCGCGCCTGATCAAGAGCTGGGATCAAGAGCTGGCTTGGCAAGGGACCCGCGTTGTTTCGACATGCGGCTGTTTTGTTCGGACGAAAGAAATCTTCATCGTCCGAGAAAAACAATTTGACAAGAATTTTCGGGGCGGCTTTCTCACCTCTCGGGCCGTCTTCAATTAGCCTCTTGTTTTCTTCGTATGGCTTCATAGGCGCAGGCTTTTTTCAATTTTGATTGTTTTCTTCTCTCGCCTCACCTTCGGCGTCCCTGCGCCCAGTACGGACGCCAAAAAACCGCGTGTTATAATACATACAAATCTCGCAACCCACCTCCCAGGTTGCTCACGTTGTACCGTCCAACCGGGAGGTCCTCGATGCATGCTCTCAAGAGTCTCTCCGACCGGGAACTCGTCGCTCGCTTGCGGGCCCTGGTCGAGAAAGAAAAATCCCTCACACTCGAAATCGTCTCCCATCTGGTCGAAGTCGCGCGTCGGGGACTTCACCTTGGGAAGGGCTACGGCTCGCTCTACGAGTACTGCCGAGGGGAGCTCGGCTACACGGACGCCTCCGCCTGGCGGCGGGCGCGGGCGGCGCAGGCGATTCTTCGCTGCCCGGAGGCCTGGCGGCGTCTCAAGGAAGGCCGCGTGTCCCTCTGCGCCTTGGGGCGTGTAAACAAATTCATCACGCCCAAGGTGCTCGAAGAGATCTGCGGGAAATCGCAGGCGGAGGTGGAGTGGATCGCGGCGCGTTACGACGCCAAGGGAGTCTCGCCCGACCGGATGAGACCAGTGTTGGTGCCGCAGCCGGCACCGGAGACGCGACCCGCCGCTATTTCAACATGCGCCGGTAAGGCTCTCGCCAGCGACGAGAGCAACGAGCGACTTCGCAGCGAAGTCGGCTCTGGGGACCAATCGGGAGTGCCTGGACTTCGCAGCGAAGTCGCTTCATTGAATCAAGAAAACC
>JBGSIK010000353.1:0-3990 GCA_041742575.1 Candidatus Krumholzibacteriia bacterium | reverse complement strand
GCCCGGCACACCGGAACCGCTGCTTCGCGGCACCCTTTTCGGCGCGGGCGCGAGGGACACGGTGGCGGGCATGACCGTCGCTGATACGGTGCTTTTTCTGGGCGCAGCCCGTGCCGCCCACACCGACCCTGAGGCCGTCGTGGCGGAAGTGTACGTGCCCATCGCGCAGGGCTACATCGACAGAATCGCCGCTCACCTACAGGCCGAGGTGGGGCTGCGCGTCGCTCCGGACATCTCCCTCAGTGAGGGCAATATTTCCGTCGGAAAAGAAGACTCACTGCCGGCCGGCGAGTCTTTCACGATCATTGCGTCGGCCGGAGAACCCGCAGGCAAAGGCTTCTGGCACGGACGCCATTTCTTGGCCCGCGCGTACTTGCCGCTGTCCAACTGGCTGGGCGCATTCGAGGGCTTACCCGGCGCGGTGGTGCTCACGTTGCGCGTCTCGCCCGACCGGCTGTTGAGCGGGATCTCATCCGACTCGCTCGTGTTCACGTCGAACGCGATGGCGATCGCCATCTTCGCCACCATCCTGCTGTTGTTCCTGCTCGCGGAGTACTCCGCGGCCCGCACCGGCCGGAGCATCATCCGCGGCATCCTCGACGACGTCAAGGGCCTGGCAGTGGCGGCGAAACGCTTCGGCGAGGGCGACTTCTCCCACCGCATAGAGACCCGCGGAGACGACGAATTGGGGAGCCTCTCGGCGTCCTTCAATATCATGGCCGAGAACATCGAGCAGAACCAACAGCTACTGCTGGAGAAAGAGCGTCTGGAAGAGGACCTGGCGCTGGCGCGAGGCATTCAGCAGCGGATGCTGCCGCAATCGCCGCCGGTTTTTTCGGGACTCGACGTCGCCGGTCTTTCGGTCCCCAGCCGTGAGGTCGGCGGCGACCTGTTCTATTTCCTGCCCGTCTCCGGCGGTCGGCTCGGCCTCACCATCGGGGACGTGTCGGGGAAGAGCGTGCCCGCCGCGCTCCTCATGTCGAATGTGCTCGCCGCCCTCAAGTCGGAGGCGCGCCTGATCGAACGCGAGGACGAGATCCTCACCCACCTCAACCGTTTGATCGTGGATCAGGTCGAGCCCGGCCGTTTCGTCACGTTCTTCTACGGCGTGATCGACCGTGTGAACGGGACGTTGTCCTACGCATGCGCCGGACACAATCCGCCCCTCAAGATGCGCGCGAACGGCCACTGCGACTGGCTTTCCGAGGCCGGCGCGCCGCTCGGCATTCTGCCCGAGACCCGTTATGAAGCGGCGGTGGTGCGGGTGGAATTGGGCGACGTCATCGTCCTCTACTCCGACGGAGTGACCGAGGCCCACCGGCCCCTCACCGAATACGAAATGGACGCGGCGGAGGAGCCGTTATTCTTCGAGGACCGGAGGCTCGAGGCCATTGTCCGCGACAACCGCGAGCGGTCGGCCGCGGAAATCGTACGCGCGATCGTGGACGCCGTGCACAGCTTCACCGGCGGGTTGGAGCTTTCCGACGATCTCACCCTCGTCGTCGTCAAGATAGTCGATGCCTGCTGATCGGGCGCGATCGGCGCCCGGGATTCACCTGGAGAACCACTCGAGCGGGTTCAAGGCCTGCTTGGATTGACGAATCTCGAAGTGACACTCGTAGCCCTCCAGCGAACCGGTGTCTCCGACTTCCGCGATCACGTCGTTCAACGAAACGGTCTGGCCTTGAGAGATGAAGGTATCCGAAACATGCGCGTAGAGGGTGTAGTAGCCGCCGCCGTGGTTCAAGATGATGCACTTGCCGTAGCCGTCGATCCAGTCGACGAACTCGACGACACCCGTCGCGACGGCGCGTATGGGGGCGCCTCCCGAGGCACCGATGTCGACCCCGCTGTTGAACGTCACTGTGCCGTACTTCGGGTGCTTGATCTGCCCGAACCCCCGGACGATCTTCCCGTCGACCGGACGCATGAGCCTGCCCTTGAGCTTGGCAAAATCGCCCCCGCTGGGGAGTCCCGGGCTGCGATCCCCCAGCCGTCTCTCCTCGAGACGGCCGATCACGCTTTGAATCTCCGCCTGCGCTTTCTCCAGCTCGTTGATCGCGTTGGCGTGCTCGCTCTTCGCGCCGCGGATGCGCGTGAGCATCGCCTGGCGTTCGTTCTTTCCCCGCTCGAGCTTCCGGGCTTCGTCCTCGCGCTCCTTGCGTACGACCACTATGTCGGCGAGCGACTCCGTGAGCTCGGCCTGTTCCCTCTCGAAGATCCGCTTGCGGGACCGGATCTCGCCGATGAGAGCCGCGTCCTGTTCGGCGGCGAGGCGCGCGAACTTGTACCGGCTGAACGCCTCCTCCAGCGATCGGCTGCCCAGCAAGATATCCCAGCGGTAATCCGGGTCGCGCACGTACATCTGCCGCAGGCGGCTGCCCAGCACCGCCTTCTTGCGCGCCAGTAGCGAGTCTTCGACTTCGACCTGGCTGCTCAGGCTGTCGATCCGCTCCACAAAGAGCGCTTCCTGACGTTCCAGCTTCCGCAGGAACTGGCGCGACAGGTCGATTTCCTTGTCCATGCGGGACAGTCTCTTGAGGACGTCCTTCTCCTCGAGGTTGAGTTTCTGCGACTGACTTCTGTGTTTCTCTATCTCGTTCCGGATGCGCTCGAGCTCCTTTTGCTGGTCGTCGATCCGCTTCTCCAGGGACTGCTGGGCTTCAGCCCGTTCCGGCGACGCGCCGGCAGGCAGGAGGCAAAGCGTCATCCCGGCGAACATCGGCCACGCCCAGCGTATGCACCGGCGCAATCCCATGGTTACACCTTGAGGAACCGGCGCAGCGCTGCGAGACTTCCGATCGCGCCGATGAGGATGCAGGTCAAGAGATACACGGCGGACTTCTCGACCGAGAAGAACGACAGATCCGGCAGAATCCTGCGGGTCACGAGCGTGACGCCGAACAGCAGCGCCAGGGAAATCAGCGCCGCCGCGCCCCCCTGCATCGCGCCTTCGATCACGAAGGGCAGGGTGACGAAGCGGTCGGTGGCGCCCACGAGCTTCAGGATCTCGATGGTACGCCTGCGGCTGATCACGGTGAGGCGAACGGCGTTGGAGATTATGAACACGGCTGACAGTAACACGATGAAGCCGACCACGGCGTCGACGTAATACACGCCGCGTATGATGCGAGCGAACTTCTCGACGAACTCCTTGCCGTAGCGGACCTCTTCGATCCCCTGGATCTGCGCGACCCGCGCGGCCAGGTTCGCCATCGAGAGCCCGTTTTTGTACTCGTCCTTGACCGTCAGCCGGAAGGAATTCGGCAGCGGGTTCGTCCCCAGCGCCTTCAGGAGATCGTCGTCCTCGCCGAGCTGCCCCCGGAAGTCGGCCAGCGCTTCATCCTTGGACACGTACACCACCGATTGGACTTCTCTTATCGAGAGCAGCTCGCGATGCAGGCGCTCTATGCGCGCGCCTCCGACCCGATCGTCGAGGTAGACGTGCACCTGCACCTCGCGCTGCGCCTGGCCGATGACCTTGAGCAGGTTGTCCGTCGCCAGGAGAAAAACCGCCAGCATCAAGAGCGACAGGCTCATGATCACGACCGAGATCGACGTGACCACCTTGTGCCGCTTTATGGTGCGGATCGATTCCCTGACAAGATATTTGGTTTTCCGCAACATCTCCGTTCCTTACCCGCCGGTGCTCCTCCGGAACGTAGTCGGCGCCGCTACTCCGGCCGGTGTCGCCTGAGCGGGTCCAGCCGATCGTTCAGGTTGCCCACGACTTCCGTCCGCGTGTCTTCCCATATGCGTCCATCGCGGAGGTGAATGATGCGCGGCCTGAACTTCTTGACGAGTTCGTGATCGTGAGTCGCCATGAGAACGGCCGTGCCACCGGTGTTGATCTTGAACAGCAGCCGGAGTATCTCCTCCGTGACCTGTGGATCGAGGTTGCCGGTGGGCTCGTCGGCGAGCAGGATGGCCGGGCTGTTCACCAGCGCGCGCGCGATCGCCACCCGCTGCTGCTCGCCTCCGGACAGCCGG
>JBGSIK010000352.1:0-9080 GCA_041742575.1 Candidatus Krumholzibacteriia bacterium | reverse complement strand
GGTGTGCAAGGTATCTCGGGTGGTTCCATCACGACTCTGCTCTACGGCGGCTCGGTCAAAGTGATCCCGTTCCCGAACAGCCAAGTGATGCCGTTCATCGAGGTCGGCGGAGGCGCCTATCGGGCGACTGCTTCGGACCTGGAGCTCGAAGATGTACTCACGAACGAGATGGAGGGCGCGAACGGGCCTGTCCTGCTCACGAGCGGCGGGTTGGATTACGGCATCAACGATAGCTGGAACGTCTACGTGAAGTTCAATTACTATATGAGTTTTGACGAGAACTTCACGCCGGGAGACTTGGTGCGCGGAGCCGCGGATCCGCCCGCGGAAGGTGGCAGCCTCCAATTCGGTTCCCTCGTGCTGGGGCTCACGTTCAAGATCTGAGGCGGGCTCGGGAGTCCATCGGCGCCCGCGAACGCGAACCGGCAGCCTGCCCGGTTGGGCCTCGGGGCGATCCCTGCCTTTGCGCCGCAACAATCCGTTGCGCATAAAACAGGTATCCGTTAACTTCGTGTATTCTGGTTGGTTGGCGTCAGTGGCGTCGTGCGACAGGAGGTCGAACATGAGAAGTGCGAAAGCGGCTCTTGGGATTGCGCTCTTCGCGGGATTCCTCTGCGCGTGGGCGGGGATCGCCGCAGCCGGGAAGCCCCACAATCGCAACGGGTTCTTCATTGGCTTCGGCGTGGGTGCGGGGAGCGCGGGGTGGGACTGGGGCTCCGAGACCCTGGGCGGTGACGAGAGCACCGGAGGCGGAGCTGGCAATTTCAGAATAGGAGGCGCGATCCGTAACGACATCACCGTGGGACTGGAAAGTTCTGGGTGGGTGCGGGAGGAGGACAACGCCACGGTCTCACTGAGCGTGGCAACTTTCGGCGTCACTTTTTTCCCGGGCAACATGGGGCTTTACGCGAGAGGTGGGTTCGGATTCGGTTCGGCCAACTCTGAAACTGAAATCGGCGATTTGACGTTGAGCACAACGGACACGGGCTTCGCTTTCTTGCTTGCCACGGGTTACGAGTTCAGGCTGAGCGACAAATTCGCGCTCGGCCCGCAGGTGGAGTTCGCGTACCTGGGGCTGGACGGCGAAATCATCGACACCGCCCACGTAGTGAACGGCTCGCTGCAATTCAACTGGTACTGGTGATTCGAACCCCAACGGGTTCGTTTCAATCGCTGACTTCCGGCGGCGCGACGGCGCGCCGCCGGTTGTTTCAGGCGCCGGTTTCGTGATAGGATCGTCACGGTTGACCCATCGATCCACACTCACACCGGGAGAATTCCATGGAAAACGAGCGCAAGACCGGCCAGGGTATCGTGACCATCGAACGGCACATCCTCCTCGAGCAAGCGGGAGTTCCAGACGCCTCCGGGGTCCTGACGTCGCTCTTGTATGATCTCGCGCTTGCCGGGAAGCTCATCGCCAACCGGACCACCAGAGCGGGGCTGGCCGATGTGCTTGGGTCGGCGGGTCACGACAACGTTCAGGGCGAGGAAGTGCAGAAGCTCGATGAATACGCTCAACGGACCATATACGAAATCAATGATCATACCGGGCGCCTCGCCGTGATGGCATCGGAGGAAGAAGCCGAGATCATACCGATCCCGGACCGGTACGAGTGCGGCAAGTACGTGCTGTTGTTCGACCCGCTGGACGGTTCATCCAACATCGACTACAACGTGAGCGTCGGCACCATCTTCGCGGTTTTCCGGCGGAAGTCGGCGTCGGGGCCGGGGACCCTGGATGACATCCTGCAGAAGGGCCGCGACCTGGTCGCCGCGGGTTATTTGGTGTACGGCTCCAGCACGATGCTGGTCTATTCGACCGGGAACGGAGTAAACGGGTTCACGCTCGACCCAGGGATCGGCGAGTTCTTGCTGTCGCACCGCAACGTCAGGCTCCCGGAAAAGCCGAAGTACTACAGCGTGAATCAGGGGTACGAAAAATACTGGACGGAAGGAATCCGTCGGTACACACGCTGGCTCCAAGGGGAAGAGGGCGCGACGCGGTCATTGTCCCTCCGCTACATAGGATCCATGGTAGCCGATGTCCACCGCACGCTCTTCGGTGGCGGCGTTTTCTACTATCCCACCGACACCAGGGACCCCAGAAAACCGTACGGAAAGCTGCGGCTGCTGTACGAGGCGCTGCCGATGGCCTTCTTGATCGAGCAGGCGGGAGGATACGCGTCTACCGGAAGGCAACCGATTCTCGATGTGGAACCGCATGATCTCCACGAGCGTACGCCCCTCTTCGTCGGCAACCGGGAGCTGGTGAAGCGAGCGGAGGAGTTCATCGCGAAGTACGACCGGTGAACAGGCCCACGCCGGCTGCGCGCACGACGTTCTCGAGCGAACCGGCGGGACCGTCACACGAATTGCCGCACGAAATGTCCGGGGTCCAACGGCCCGCCGGTAGCATCGTGCACGAGCTCGTCCCAGCGGAATCGTTTTCCCAATCGGAAAATCCGGGAACGAAGAAACTCGCCGACCTCCGGCCGATCATTGAGGGGTTCCGGCTTCTGCCCGGTGCGCAGCACGCGCGTTTGAATGTAGTGGTGGAGCTGCGAGGCCAGCAGTTCGCCGAGCAGATAGTTGTGGTAGTAAACGGGAGCGGAGACCACGTGGATCTTCGAAGCCCAATCCGGCTGGTTGCGGCCCTCGGGCGCAACGACCATCTGAAAGCGTTCCACCAGTTCCCACCAAAGTCGGTTGAGATCCTGGCCGGGATCACGGTAAAGCGCCCGTTCGAAACGCACCATCACCTGACACCAGCGCGCGAATACGAGCTGGGACACCCGCTGGCTTCTGAGAAGCGCATCCTCGATCGCGGCTCGTTCCCGTGCTGAGATCCCGATCGTGTTCTGGATCCACCCCGCGTCTTTCGAGAGCCTTCCAAACAACATCGCGATCGCTTCCGTCACGAACACATGCGCGTGCTCGCGCAGCAGAAACGGCAAATCGCGGTCGATGTGCCGGTCGTAAGCCGCATGGCCCAACTCGTGGAGCATGGTGCCGGTCCAGGACTCGTCGTGGCGCACGTTGGCCAGAATGCGGATGTCACCGTTGCGATCGATATCCATGCAGTAGGCGTGCTGTTCCTTGCCCGGTTTTTCATAGAGGTCGCTGCTCGCGATGATGTCATCGACGTCGAGGCCAATGCTGTGAAAAAACTGCGAGACCACACGGACGACATCGTGCCCGGCGTAAACGCGATCCAGATCGAGGTCGTCCGTCTGCGGTCCTTCCTGGAAGTACGGATCCTCGTAATGCCAGGGGCGCAGCTGTGACGGCGCGATCTGGAAACGCCGGGACAAGGAGCTGTCGATCTGCGTCTTGACCTCCGCAAACGGCTGCCGCGTGCGCAGGTCCAGCTGGTCGAAAAGCGCGTCCACGTCTTGCGGCCGCTGCTCGGACAACTCGAGCGACATGACGTAGTAGTCTTCGAAGCCGAGCAACCGGGCGGCCTCGTTCCGCATCTCGACCAATCCGAGCAGCTCGTCCCGGATCACCTTTCCCACGCCCTTCTCGGCCTCCCAGACCCTCATCCGATACGCGGTGTCCGGGCTCCGACGCAGCACTTCGCGGACCTCGTTCCCGGTGAGGCTGCGGCCGTCTACCTCCGCCCGGTAAACGTTGAACTTGTTGACGATCTCGCTCGAGGCCCGCGTCATGCGCTCGATGAGCGCGGGCGGGATCTGATGGCGCAGGTAGGATTGGTAGAGGATGTCGAGCTGTCGCCGGTCGAGCGGGTCTTCGATCGCCCTGTCTTCTCGCCACGACTTGACCGCCTCGAAGGACGCTCGGTCCGCATAAACCTTCTGGCTGGCCGTCTCCAACTCGGCAAAGCGCGCGAAGTCCTCCGGATTCCCGGTGAGAGTGGCATTCCAGTACGCGAGTCGCGTGGCTTTCATGAGCGGCTCGATCCGCCGCAGGTGCTGAGAGACGAAGTCGTGGAAGACGGTCGGCGACATGGTATCGATTTCCCGTGGTCGAGGTGGGGAAGAACCGCATCAATCTACCGGATGATCGGGCGACACGCAATCCAAAACGGTATCGCCGCCCAGGCACGGCGGCGGCCACGGGCCGGGGCGGTTCAATGGGAGACAGCGAGACACCGCGGGCCGGAAAGTCCGCGCAGGGGGGCGGAGTCGAACGGTGCGCCGTTGCGAACGAAGATGTACCAGTACTTGTGCTCGTGGATGCGCACGGAGAGCACGAACCTGAAATGTTCAGTCAGATCGGGGTGGGTGAAAACGGCTTCCCAGATCGGGTGCAGGCGGTCCGCCGCTTTTTCGTGACGGGCCGGATCGATCGCGCCCGTTGCCGGGATCAGAACGCAAGTCGGTTCGCGGGAGAAAAGGTAATCGGCAATCTCACGGGCGCTGCTGGCGCTCGCAGACACCCCGTCGCGTTGGAATGACTCGTAGATGAGCGCGGCCACGGTTCGGTCCGTGAGCCCGATCATGTCGTAGCACAACAATCTCGATTCGTAGGCGATGGCTCCGACTTCGTTCACCACCACGCTGGCGCCCGGGTCGAGGGCCCTCCCCAGCGCTTCTCCGACCCGGCGGTGGACGGTCGCGTGCATCCAGTCGTGCAGGCAGTACTTGGATCGGGCCAAGTACACACGGCCGCCGTTGAGCCCGGCCATCAGCGCCACGCACAGTCCGGCCGTGAACAGAGCGAGCCTCGGTGATCGGACGCGGGTGACAGAATCCCAGCGGATGAAACCGACCAACGCCACTGCCAGCAACATCGGCAGCAGCGGCACGGTAAACCGGTTGAAGCGGAGAACGTCGCCGCCGACGAACACGATGAATGCCAGCTGCGCTCCCACCATCGAGGAGAGGTATACGCACGCATGCCGCGCCGGTCGGTGCGCAAAGGCAATGGCGCAAAACGGCAGCATCACAAAAAGACCGCTGATGAGAAAGAACCGGGCCAGGTACTGCGTTCCCCGCCAGATAGGGGCGGGATACGCCATGCTTGCCCCCGGTTTGGCCAGATAAGTGTTGGGCACGAGCGCGCCGTAGTAGGCGTAGTCGACCGCCAGCGACAGTGTGTACAGCACTACCGGCACTGCCACCGCCGCCGCTATCCAGGCCCGGGTGCGGCGGTCGCGCCTCCCGTTTGTTATGGTGAGCGCCGCCGCGACTAGCAGAAACACGACTCCCTCCGGGCGCATGAGCGCTACCGCCAGGAACGCCAGCATGGAGAGAAAGTGCCGGCGAGGCTCCGATCGCGAAACCGCCTCCAGGTGCCAAACCGAACCCAGGAGCAGGAGAAGCAGCTCGCCGTGCGTTTCCAGACCCGAGGTGGCGTAGAACAGCGTTGGGAGCGACGCGATGGCCCCGAAGCCCAGCAGGGCCTTGAGGCCGGTGAAACGCCTGTGGTCGGCACCGCCTGCTGTCAGGATCATGTCGAATAATTGGAACGTGAGCCAAACGCCGGCCAGGGCGCAAGCGAGTGAAAGCGCCACGGCTGTGGCGACCGTGTCGAGACCGATCCGCGTCGTCCCAGCCAGCAGGAGCGTCCACAGCGGATTGGAGATCCCCTTCACTATCTCTCCGGGATTGAAAACGAGACCGAGGCCGCCTGCGAGGTTACGCGCGTAGCGGAAGCTTATGAAGGCGTCGTCCGGGATCCAGCGGAGAAACAGCAGTGATCCGGCTGCAAACAGAGCGACGGCGGCGAGACGAAGCGTCCGGCCGGCCGTCACGCCCTGAGGCGCCTGCCGACGTTTTGGAGTGTCCGCGCCATCCGATAGCATGTTCCGAACTTGGTAAGAATGTTGTACGAGTACCGCGTCGCGCCGAAGTTCTCTTTGAAATCGATGATGCCCTGACCGTTCGACGGGCTGGAGCCGAGGTTGAAGAGCCCGGTTCCCAGCTGCGATTCATCTCGGATCGCACGATCGATGAGCGCGTTCGTCGGGCGCAGGTACAGGTAGTGTTCATCGTACACCCACGCCCAGTCGTACGCGCGGTTCTTGAACCTGAGCACGAGATTTCCCGCGACCACACCTCCGCCATGCAGGGCGACGTAAAAAGTGGCCATCCGGATCGGCACCATCGTCTCGTAGATGGCCTCGAAAAAACGGAGAGGGAGGGGGCGCGTCCCGTGTTTGAGCTGGGTCTTGACGTAGAGGCGGTGGAAGGCGGCCAGTTCGGCCGGACTGTCCACGATCTTTATCCTCAGTCCCCGGCGACCGGCCTGACGGATCGCGCGCCGGTTCATGTTGGCGTACTTGGAGGCGACCTGTTCGTAGCCCGACGTGAGGTCGACAAGGTGCGTGGACGCGGTCTCCTCCTTCCATGAGGTCTTCTCAGCCGTTTGCGAGAAATCGACCAAGCGAATGGAAGGCACGGCGAGAATGCGCGCAAGCTCGTCGAACGAGAAATGCGTGTCGGTCTCGCCGATGGGCCCCCCGTACGTGTCGTACGGCAGCGAAAACGCCCGCCGCAACCAGCTGTGGCCCTTGCAGACGAACGGGATGAGGGCGCCGCTCCCGGTGTCGACGAACTGGATGTCGCACGAGAGGGTCTTGAAAACGTCCAGCCATTCGAGGGTCTGGTACACGCTGGCGGACCTGGCATCGTGCAGCAGGTCCGTGTAGTGCATGCGCGTTTCGACGGTATCGCTGAGGACTTTCATCCGTTCTTGCACCTGTTTCGTGCGCCGCGGCCCCGTACGTTGATAATGTACAATCGCGGCCCAGTTTAGGAGAGGTAATTCCGAAAGGTCAAGCGTTGTTCAGAAGTGGCGGGCGGGGGGGGGAAGTTGTAAAATGGTGACATTAGGCGCCTGAGGGGCGGAACCGTCCCGCAAGGTCCGACCGGACCGGGCGCCTTTTCGAATACGCGCGGTCGGACGGTGTATACGAGTTCCGACCGGTAACATGGGGCCGGGCGTCCGATCCCGGCACGGTGGTCGTCGGAGCGGAATCTTCGCGAAGGTGGAGCTGTGCTCGAAAACGAGACGGAGATCGTCATCGAGTGGAAAAAAGGCAACAAAAAGGCCTACGAGGCCCTGGTCCGGTATTACATGGCCGACGCCTTCATGGTCGCGTACGGCTACGTCCACGACGAGGAGGACGCGCGCGATCTGTCGCAGGACGCATTCGTCAAGGCCTACCAGGCGCGCGAGAGCTTCGATGCCGATCGTCCGTTCTACCCGTGGCTGTACCGGATCATCAAGAACCACTGTTTGAACCACCTCAAACGGGTCGCGCGGGGCGGTGGTTCGCTGTACCACGATAACGACCCGGACCGGGAGCGGTTCGCGGCTGCGGAACCCACGCCCCTGCAACGCCTGGAGCGGGAAGAGCGAAAGGCCATCGTCCGGGCGGCGATCGAAATGTTGTCCGAGGACCACCGCGAAATCATCATGCTGAAGAACTTCAAGGGGTGCTCCTACGCGCAGATTGCGGAGATACTCGACATCCCCATCGGAACAGTCATGTCGCGCCTCTACTACGCGCGCAGGCAGCTCAAAGAACTGATCGAAAGAATCGAAGTGGAGGGAATTCCCGAATCCGGCGGCTGCTTGTCGCATGGCAGACCCGCGGGGGAGGTGATATGAATGACGTGCAACCGTTTTCAAACCGACGGCATGCGCCTTCTGGACGGTGAGCTGACCGTGGAAGAGAAGTCCGGCTACGAGGCGCACGTCCGGGAGTGCGAAGACTGCCGAAACGAACTCTCCTCCCTCGGACGGATCGTGGAGCTCACCGATGAGCTCCGGTTGCGCGCTCCGGACGACGAGTTCTGGGACGGGTATTGGGAAAGCGTGTACCGGCGGTCCGAGCGGAGCACAGGGTTTTTTCTGGTGATAGTGGGCGTCCTGGCGCTCCTGGCATACGGAATCGTGAAGGCGGTGACGTCGCCGCGATTTGTCACCTACGAGGGGATCAGCGTCACCGTTATTCTCCTTGGTCTGGCGGTGATATTCGTATCGGTCGCGAGAGAACGCTATCACGAGAGCAAAAACGACCCTTACGGAGGAGTGAAGCGATGATTCTCACGACCTTGTGTTCTTGCCCCGGTATGCGGGTCAAGACGGTGCTGGGCATGGTGCAGGGGAGTACGGTCCGCGCGCGCGACATCGGCCGCGATCTCACGGCTTTCATGAAGAACGTCACGGGCGGCGAGATCACCGAATACACGAAGCTCATGGCGGAATCGCGCGAGCAGTGCCTGGACCGTATGCGCGAGGAAGCGACGCGGCTCGGTGCCAACGCGATAATCGGGGTGCGGTTCGCCACGTCCGAAATGGCGAAAGGGGCATCGGAGCTGCTGGTCTACGGCACGGCCGTCGTGGTGGAGCTGGAACCGTAGGCCGCGACGGGATTGCTCGATAGCGCGCAGCCGGCGGCTGGCCGGATGCGCGCTCTTGTAGTATATTCCCACTCTCGACCGATCGATGACCTCGGCGGAGCCTCCGCCGCAAACCCTTGACGAGGACGCGCATGCGCATCGGAGACTGGGAGACGAAATCGGTAATGGCCGGCACCTTCGGTCTGGACGGGGGCGCGATGTTCGGCGTGGTGCCGCGCGTGTTGTGGGAAAAGCGATTGCCTCCGGATGCGGCGAATCGGATACCGATGGCGATGCGGCTGCTTGCGGCCAGGGGCCACGACCGGTTGGTGCTGGTCGATGTCGGCGCCGGCGGGGGATACAGCGACAAGGACCGTCGCATCTACGACTTCCGTGACGAAAACCGCCTCGGGGAATCGCTCCGGTCGGCGGGCTTTCGCGGCCGAGACGTGACCGATGTCGTGCTCACGCACCTGCACTTCGACCACGGAGCCGGCGTGTGCGAACCCCGGCCGGCGGGACACGGCTGGCAGCTCGTGTTCCCCGGCGCGCGCCATCACGTGCAGAAGTCGCAATACGAACACGCGCTCGCCCCCAACCCGCGAGACCGGGCCAGCTACTACCGGGATCGTGTGGAGATCATGGAAAAGGAAGGCGTACTGGAACTCCACGAAGGTCCGTGGACGCTGGCGCCGGGCTTCGACGTTCTCGTTTTCGACGGACACACTCCGGGGCAGCAGTTGCCGAAGGTGAGCGGGGGCGGGA
>JBGSIK010000351.1:0-2354 GCA_041742575.1 Candidatus Krumholzibacteriia bacterium | reverse complement strand
GATGGGTTGGGGCTCGCCCGGGAGGTGATTTTTCTCGGGGTGCGCCACGATGTGGCGCGATTGCTGCACCTCGCGGATGTGTTGGTGCTCCCGTCGCACCCCGCTGTGGAGACGCTTCCGCTGGCGGTGTTGGAGGCGATGGCGGCGGGCGTGCCGGTGGTTGCGTCGCGGGTCGGCTCGGTGCCGGAGGTGATTCTGGACGGTTCGACAGGCGTTTTGATCGAACCCGGCGATGCGTTGGCGCTGGCGGACGCGATCAGATATATTATCGAAAACCGAGACCGCGCGGCGGAGATGGCGGCGCGGGCAAGGGATCTGGTGCGGAAGCGATTTACGGTCGAACAGATGGTGGGCGGATACCAGGAGTTGTTCGAATTACTGGCGCAAAAGCGCCGTTAGGGTAAAAATGAGCGCAGGCACGAACGGCCCGGCTGTCGGATACCCGACCGACGCCATCATCGCGGTCACCTACCGGTGCGACGCGCGCTGCGAGATGTGCAACATCTGGCAGCTCAAACCCCAGGAGTTTCTCACGGTGGACGACTACGCCAAGGTTCCGGCGACCTTGAGAGACATCAACATTTCCGGGGGCGAAGCGTTCATGCGCAAGGATGTGGTCGATATCGTCAAGGTGATCCATCAGAAGTGTCGCGGCCCGCGCATGGTCATCTCCACCAACGGATTCAGAACGGACAAGATCATCGCCGCCATGGAGGAACTGCGTAAAACCATCCCCGATATCGGCATCGGCGTTTCGCTCGACGGGATCGGTGAGATCCACGACCGCATTCGCGGGATCGAGGGCGGCTACGCGAAAGCGTTGAAAACGCTCGAAAGCCTCAAAGAGCGCGGTTTCAAGAACGTGCGCATCGGCTTCACGGCGATGAACGAGAACGTGCAGGAGATGCGGCGCGTGTACGACCTCGCCTGCGAGATGGGGTTCCAGTTCACGACCGCCGTGGCGCAGAATTCCGACATCTACTTCAGCACCGTCGTCAACGAAGACGTTCGGCGGGATGGCCTCCACGACGCCTTGGGCTACGTGATGAAACGGGAGCTCTTGAGCTACCACCCGAAGCGCTGGCTGCGCGCATACTTCGAGTCGGGCACGTTGCTCTTTAACGAGGAGAAGCGACGGTTGCTCGCGTGCCGGGCCGGGATCGAGTTCTTCTATCTCGCGCCCGAGGGGATCGTCTACCCGTGCCTCACCATCCCGTCGCCGATGGGGGACCTCAAGAAGGAGTCGTTCGAGGAGATTTGGGAGGGGAAGCGGGCGGCGGAGGTGCGCACACAGATAGACGGATGCGAGCAATGCTGGATGATTTGCACCGCCCGGTCCACGCTCAAGAAAAATCTACACAAGGCGTTCGGCTGGATCGCGAAGGAAAAGGTGCGCGCGCACCGGTCGAATTGAGCCCTGGATGGTTGTTCTCCAGATCAACAAGTTCTTTTACGAGAAAGGCGGCGCGGAACGGTATTTGTTTCTGCTCTCGGACGCGTTGCGGGACCGCGGTCACGAGGTGATTCACTTTTCCATGCGGCATCCGGAGAACCGGCCGTGTCCTTACGAAAGCTACTTTGTGTCCCGCAAGGACTATGAAACCCCCGGTGGCATCGTGCAAGCGATGCGGCACGGAACCTCATTCGTCCGGTCACGGGAAGCCGCGGTGAACATCCGCCGGCTCATCCACGACCACCGCCCCGACGTCGCGCATCTTCACAACATATATCACCAGATCACGCCATCGATCATACCCGAACTCACCGCCGCCGGCGTGCCGGTGGTCATGACGCTCCACGATTACAAGCTCATTTGTCCCAATTACGGACTTTTTGCCCATGATCACTATTGTTACCGCTGCCGCGGGGGCCGCTTCTATCAAGCTGCGCTCACGCGTTGTGACGGTGGCGCCTTGGGCCGTAGCCTGCTGCTGGCGGTGGAGGCGCACTGGCAACGGTGGACGAAGGCGTACGACTCGGTACGGCGCTTCATCGCGCCCAGCCGGTATCTGCACAGAATGTTCGTGGAGGCCGGATTCGGCGCCGAACGACTGGTTTATCTTCCCGGCTTCGTTCCGCAGCGGGACCTGGCGGCCCCGGAGCCACAACGAGGGACTCCGATGATCGACGGCTTGCCGGAGTCGTACGTGCTCTACTTCGGGAGACTCAGTGCCGAGAAGGGCATTGAGACTCTCCTCGATACAGTCGCCCTGTGCCCGAACATACCGCTGGTTATTTGCGGTGGGGGGCCGCTGGAAAAGGCGCTTCGCGAAAAAGCCG
This sequence comes from Candidatus Krumholzibacteriia bacterium, assembly GCA_041742575.1. Lineage (GTDB taxonomy): Bacteria > Krumholzibacteriota > Krumholzibacteriia > WVZY01 > JAKEHA01 > JBGSIK01. The sequence continues at coordinate 74 of JBGSIK010000351.1, read as the reverse complement.
AATCGATGCGGTTGGACAACGTGCACTTCACCGGCTATCTCGACAAGCCCGTACTGGACCAGGTGGTGGCGAAT
>JBGSIK010000350.1:0-13110 GCA_041742575.1 Candidatus Krumholzibacteriia bacterium | reverse complement strand
TCCGCGCGGACCCGCTCAGCGCACGTGGTGCTCGAGCACCAGCGTGGTCTGATAGAGATGGTGAGAAAGTTTGGCGGCGCGCCGGGACAGCGACGCGCTCAACAACAACCCCGGGATAGCGACCAGCAAACCGGCCTCGGTGGCGACGAGGGCCTCCGAGATGCCGCCGGCCAGAGGCCGGGCGTTGCCCGTGCCAATGGCGGAGATCACACTGAAGGTGGCAATCATCCCGCTGACCGTGCCGAGGAGTCCCAGGAGCGGCGCCACCGATCCCATCACGGCGATCACCGACAGGTTGCGGTTCAAGTGCGGGCGCAACTTGATCGCGCATTCCATCAAAATGCGCTTGTCGAGCTCAGGCCTTCCGGAGCGTTCGCGGACGAAGTTCCTCACTAGCGTGGCGCGCAATCCTCGGCCGAAGTAGTTCACCGCTTCGCCCTGCATGGCATGCACCGCGTCCTGGAGGCCGATGTCGCGCGACGTCAGGCGACGGTATGTGATCAACCGTTCCGCGATAAGCGTCCACATAATCAGGGACACTGCCGAGAGCGGAATCATGACCCAGCCGCCCGAGCGGGCCAGATCAAGCAGAGGCGACCAGATTGCCACGACGCTGCTCCTTTTGAATCGTATTCGTGAGACCAACCGCCTTCTCTTCCATGTCGCTGATCACGGCATTCGCGCGCCGCGACAGGAACACGTGCAGAATCATCGTCGGCACGGCGATGCACAAACCCCATTTGGTCGCGATCAGCGCCTCGCTGATGCCGCCCGACATGAGCTTCGGATCGCCAGTTCCGTACACCGTGATCACGTTGAAGGTGCGGATCATGCCCGTCACCGTGCCGAGCAGACCCAAGAGCGGCGAGATCACGCCCAGCGCGGCCATGACTGAGAGACCTTTCTCGAGGCGCGGAATCTCGCGGAGAATGGACTCCTGGAGCACATTTTCGAGCGTCTCGCGGTCGTCGTTGCGCGCACGAATCCCGTCGCGTAGCACGTTGACGACCGGCCAGTTGTGATTCTTGTGCGTGCGCACGATTTCGTCGACCGCGTTCCAGTCGCCCTGGGCGGCGAGATCGTTTACCACACCCATGATCTTGTCAGTATTGCCATGCACGCGCTTCAGGTAGATCACCTTATAGGCGGTGAAGAGGGATACGGCCAGTCCGACCAGGAGAATCGGCCACATGATGTTTCCGCCGAGCTTGAACTCCTCGCGGACACTCAAATGGTGCGTGAGCTGGGAAAGAGACTCGCCTCCCGCGATGTCGATGGGAACCAAGTTGGTCTTGCCTTCGAAGTACTTGCGCATCGTGCGCGCCATCGATCCCGAGGGCAGCACGGACAGAGAAACGAGCTTCTCGGTTTCGGGCGCGTATTTCAGGAACCCGACCTCGCGGCCGTCGCGATACATCGCGGTGAAACGCCCCAGCGTGATGATGTCGCCCTGGCGGTCCTGGCCGTCGCGGCCCACGTAGATCCCCTTTTGCAGCGTGACCTGTCCCGACCGCTTCATTTCGTCGAAGAGAATCGTGGCCATCGCGCTGATGTCGTCGATGTCGGGAAAGTGCCCCTCCTCCACGAGCGGAGCGATCTGTTCGAGGCGTTGGGGCGAGAGCGCCGTGATGGGCGACTGGTGGAGCAACGCCTCGACGTCACGTGCGGCCATGCGAACGTTTCCGGAGATCTCGCGGAACTCGACCTCTTTCGTGGTCCACTTCTCTTCGAGCTTTTCGTGCCGGCCTTGCATGTCGGTCTTGCGCTGCTGCAATCCCTTGATGTCGGCCTCGAGTTGCTGCTGCCGGCCTTCGAGTTCGGCGATCTGGGCCAGCAGCGCCTGGCGATCGTTCAGGATCTTCGCTTCGACCTCGCGCGCGTGCGCTTCGGCAACGGCGCGATCCGCTTCCGCCTTGCGGACTGCTTCGCGTACGTCCTGGGCATACAAACCGGTCGTGGCGAGCACGACGCCAAGAACGATCATGACAAACGGTTTCTTCATGGTTCAATCCTCCCCAGGGGCAGGGGTAAAATGCGTGTCGAGCGCAGCCTCAGCACCATTTCGCGCACCTCGCTGACGGGTCGGATATACTTGTCGTCGAGTCCGACCCATTCGTTCTTGCCGCGGTCGAATTCTCCGACCCGCTTTCCATCGGGCGATCGCCAGAACACGGATACGCGGCCGATGCGGATCACGTCGGCGAAGATCTCCTCACCGCCCACCTTGAGGCGTTCCTGTGAGACGTCGGCGGCGTTGCCGTAGTTTGCCTCCACCTGCAGCGCTTCCAGTACCCGGCGCAACTTCTCGGCGCCCGTGACGTCCGGCCTGGCGATCTGTTCGCGGACGGACGCGAGCCGCGCGCTGCGTTCTTCCATCAGGAACGGAATGTCGCGGCCCACCCAGGTTTCCAGACGCTCCATGACTGCGTTGAGAGTGTCCTCGAGGCTGTCGTTCAAGCGCACCGACTCGACCATGCGTCGCTCCAGTTCGGCGATTCCCTCGTCGAGCGCGGCGACTTCCTTCTCTTCGAACGCCTTCCGTTTCTCCAGGTAGTCAACCTGGGCTTTGGCGGAGCGGTAACGCGCGGCGAGATCGGCTTGCTCGTCGGCCCACGCCTCCAGCGTCTTCTGCACATGCTGATGCGTGTCGACGGTTGTCCCCACCGTCTCCCTCAGCTTCTTCGCGTCCTGCGGGTACAGCGGTCCGGCGGCGAGAGCGATCCCGAACGAGCACGCCAGGGCGGCCTTCCAGATGATCGGTTTCATGGTGATCGAGTCCTTTCGTACGTGAGGCAGCCAACGGTCCGGTGCGGCGCGGCCGGCATTGCCGGGGCAGAATACGCGAAAGCAAAGTGACCGGACCACGGTCGGCGAAAGAATAGATTCGGCGGATAAATAGACGATAAAGGGACGATGAATCTACCGTGAATCCGGGCAAGCTCGTAATTTCACGGGCTCTTTATCGGAGATTCACACACGCTGGCTATACTCCGGGCGTCGCACTCGTGGATGGGCGGCGCTGTGTTCGCCGCCTGCTTCGGGCGCGTACGACAACCGAAAAGGAGATAGTGATGAAGGGGACCGCGAGAGGTGTCTTCGTGATCTCTTTCATGCTCGCCCTCTGGGCCGCGGATGCGGCCGGGGCGGGGGTGATTGAAGGAACGGTCAAAGACGGAAAGTCCGGTGGCGCTCTGGTCGGCGCCAACGTCCGTGTGGTGGGAACAAACTTCGGCGCCACAACGGACCTGGAAGGCAGCTACACGATCGCGGGCGTGACGCCGGGGATCTACTCGCTCCGGGTTTTCTACGCGAACTACACGCAGAAAGTGATTTCGGGGGTCGCGGTGGTTGGAAACGAAACGACGACGATGAACATCACGCTCGATCCGATCTCGGGCGATACCGGCGATGCGATGCGCATCGACGACATCTACGTGACCGCCGACCGCGTGCGCACTACCAACGCGGCCGTGTTCACGGAGCGGCAGCGCGCCGCCGTGATCGGCGACGCCATCAGCGCGGAGCAGATTCGTCTCTCCCCCGATGGGACATCGGGCGACGCACTCAGGCGCGTGACCGGGTTGTCGCTCGTCGACGACAAGTTCGTATTCGTGCGCGGCGTCACTGACCGTTACAACGCGACGACGCTCAACGGCGTCATCGTTACCGGCACGGACACCGACACCGACAAGAAGAGTTTCTCGTTCGACTTGATCCCGTCGTCGCTGGTCTCGAGCACGGTGGTGGCGAAAACGGCGACTCCGGATCTCCCCGGCGACTTCAGCGGCGGTCTGGTACAGGTCAACACGCTCGACTTCCCGGGCGATTTCCTCCTCGCGGCCAACGCCGAGACGGGCAGCGATCAGTTGAGTTCGCGGAAGGACTTCGTGGTCGCGCCCGGCGGCGGCTCGGACTGGAAGGGCAAGGACGACGGCTCGCGCGCGCTGCCGTCGGGCCTCGAGGGCGTCGATCTCGCCAAGGCGCTGCCCAACACGTGGGGCACCTCCGGAGACCAATCGCGCATGAACGGGAGTTACGGCTTGGCGCTGGGCGATCGCTTCGAAGTGGGTGGGGGCGAGATCGGCTTCATCGCCTCGGGCACGTACAAGAGCAGTTTCAAGATCGAGGACTACCACCAGGAACCGGAATACGGCAACTCGCGCATCTTCATGTTCGACGGCACGCGGTATAAGCAGAAGATGCTCTGGGGAGGCCTGGCCAACGTGAGCTGGCACCCGACCGGCAACCATCGCTTCGGTTTCGAAAACAACTTCACCCGTTCCGCCGAGGACAAGGTGGTTCAGTCCATCGGACTTCCGGAGAGCGGCGACACGACGCGAACGCAGAACATCGAATGGGATCAGCGTGACCTCTACCTCGGTCAGTTGAAGGGTGCACACACGCTCGCTTTCGCAAAGGGCCTGGCGATCGAGTGGCGGGCCACGTACTCCACGTCGGCTGCTCAGGAGCCGGATCGAAAGTTCGCGCAGTACTCGCGCGACCCGCGCGGGAATTATATCCTCAAGGAAAACTACCGCACGTGGTCCGAGCTCGAGGAGAACACGCGCGGCGGACAGATCGATGCTGAGCTTCCCGTGGGCGAAGGTTCGATCAAGGCCGGCTACCAGCAGTCTCGTCGCGAACGCGACTTCGGCATCGATGCGTATGTGACGGATGCGTCGACGCTCTCGAAAACTAATCGGGCGCTCGTCATTCTGCCCATCGATGAGATTTTTGCGCCGGAGAACTACGGTGACGGCAAGTTCGGCTTCATGCCCTACTCGCCGTTTACCGGTGTTTACGACGGATCGCACGAGCTGCGCTCGTACTACGCCATGGTGGACGAGCCGATTCGCGTGGTGGGGCGGGGCTTCCGCATCGCGGGCGGCGCGCGCGTCGAGGACTCCGACCAGATTGTGAATTCGCCGGTGGCCGCGGACGACCCGACCATTCAGACCGCGCGCATAGACGAGAAGGATGTGCTGCCTTCCGCGAACGTGACCTGCGAGGTCACGGGCACCTCGAACTTGCGATTGGGCTATTACAAATCCGTCAACCGCCCGGAGTTTCGCGAACTGGCCAACGTCGCTTATCTCGACTTCGACGCGAACCAGACCGTGTTCGGAAACCCCGATCTGCAACGAGCGCTGATCGACAACTACGACGTCCGGATCGAGTGGTTCCCGCGGCCCAACGAAGTGGTCGCGGCCAGCTACTTCTACAAGGACCTCCACGACGCGATCGAGGAGGAGCTGATTCCGGCGCCGGACCGTTACGTGCGCACCTGGTTCAATTCGCCGGCGGGCGAGAACTTCGGTTTCGAGATCGAGATGCGCAAAAGCCTCGGATTTGCGTGGGGCGGGCTCGACAACCTCGTCGTGCAGGCCAACTACACGCACGTCGAATCGGAAGTGGAATACACGGAGTCCCACACCGATCCGCAGGGTCGTCCCATCACGGAGACGAAGAAGCGCCCACTGCAGGGCCAGGCGCCGTACACGCTGAACACGGGGCTGATCTACTCGGTGCCGGGGGTCGGGCTCTCGATGAGCCTGCTCTACAACCGGTTTGGACGCCGACTGGACGCGGTTGGCGAGACGCGCCAGGAAGACATCTACGAAGAGTCGCGCGATCTGCTCGACTTCGCGCTGACGGAGCAGTTCACGAAATCGATGCGCATGAAGTTCACGGTCAAGGACATGCTGGCGCAGGACGCAGTCTTCACGTTCGGCGACACCGGGTCCACGTGGGAGAGCATCAAGATGGGAACCACATATGCACTGTCTCTCTCTTTCAGTCTTTGAAAGGGTGACACCCGACTCGACCAAAGTCGATTGAGAGGGAGAGAACCTGCATATCTGGGGCGCTTACCTCGATGCAACGTTTGGAGAAGGGCCATCCCCGGAGCGGCAGCTCCGGGGATGGCGAGAAAGGAGGCACACGGCACAGCACGCGCAATGGCCCCCTCTGAGGAAGTATAAGGCAAGAGTGACGTTGAAACAACCAGCAACGAGATCGACGCTCAAACAGTCAATTGGAGGACATCTCATGAATCGGTTCATCATACTCGCGACCGTGCTCCTCGCTGCCATGACGGCAACGGCGAATGCGGCGCTTCCCGAAGTCGTGATCGGCGCGGGCACGGGCGCGCCCGTGCGCACCCCCTACTGTCAGCTGTTCGACCGCGTACTGTCTGCGGACACGGTCTACGTGCTGACGGGTCTCTACTACGTCGAGCCCGGCTACACGCTCACCATCGAACGCGGTACGATCATCAAGGGCCACAAGGCGACGGGCGGAACGCTCATCGTCACCAAGGGCGCGCAGATCTTCGCGCTGGGCACGCAGCAGAAGCCGATCGTGTTCACCAGCAACCAGGCGCCCGGTTCGCGGGCGTCGGGTGACTGGGGCGGTATCATCGTACTCGGCGATGCGCCCTGCAACAAGGTGAACCCCGTTATCGAAGGCGGCCTCATCGGCGGTACGTGCAGCGGTGGTGTCACCACCTACGGCGGCAGCAATCCGAACGACAACAGCGGTGTTTTGAGTTACATCCGTATCGAGTACTGCGGCTTCCGCTTCGCGACCAACAACGAAGTCAACGGGCTCACCATGGGCGGCGTCGGTGCGGGGACGCAGATCGACCACATCCAGGTCAGCTACGCCGACGACGACTCCTACGAGTGGTTCGGCGGCACCGTGAATTGCAATTACCTGGTCGCCTTCGCCGGCACCGACGATGAATTCGACACCGACTTCGGCTATCGCGGCAAGGTGCAGTTCGGATTCGGCTTGCGCGATCCGGATCAGTCCGACCCGACCGGCCAGTCCAACGGCTTCGAGTCCGACAACGACGGCTCGGCCACGTCGACGGATCAGCCGTACACGCGGCCGATCTTCTCGAACATGACGCTGGTCGGTCCCGAGCGGACCGACGCGGAAGTCCCCTTCCCACTCGGCGAGACGTTCCAGTACAGCGCGGTGCTGCGCCGTTCCACGCAGACGAACATCTTCAACACCGTCATCATGGGTTACCCCTGGGGAATGAGCCTGCGCGATGCGAACACGAAAACGTGGGCGCTCGCCGATTCCTTGGAGGTTCGCAACACGAGCGTCCAGGCGACGCTGATTCCGTCGGGTTCGACCCACATCCACGATGAGACCGCGTGGAACCAGATCGACACGTGGTTCACGACCGCGGGGTGGAACAACATCGGGCTTGCGCCGCGCAATCCGGATACGATCCTGCTCACGGACATGAGCGACCTGAACGCACCGGATCCACGGCCGGCCACCGGCTCGGAACTCATCGCCAGCGCTGACTTCACGAACCCGCGCCTGGCGGGTTTGGTGACGACGACGTACCGCGGCGCATTTCCGCCCGCGAGCGAGGCGGCACCGAACGAACTGTGGACCTACTACTGGACCGCTTTCGATCCGCAGAATACGGATTACGACGACGGCTTGCCGACGGCTGCGGACGATCGTCCGTCCTATGAATCGCGCCTGTCGCAGAATTACCCCAACCCCTTCAACCCGCAGACCTCGATCGACTTCACCGTGCCGGCCGAGGGCCGTGTCACGCTCGAAGTGTTCGACGCCTCCGGCGCGAAGGTCGCGACGCTTGTCAATGGCGTGAGGGGGCGCGGGAACTACACCGCCAACTTCAACGCCGCCGGACTCGCGTCGGGCGTGTACCTGTACCGTCTGCGCGCGACCGGTGTCGACGAGGTCCGCAAGATGGTCCTCCTGAAGTAACACCGTCGGGAGGTACCGCGCGGTCTTTCGAGCGAAGGACCGCAAAGGCAGAGCGCCCCGGTCACTCCACCGGGGCGCTCTCTTTTGATCGGATGATTCCGTGCGTGCCGACGAAGATCACGATTGCGTGGTCACCCGCGGGTCGCGACGGCAATACCACACGTTGTCGCGCTTCTCGAGCGGCCGGATGCCGCGATAGGTGTCGGCAATCCCTTCGTGCGGCGCGAAGCGCAAAGTTGCTCTAAAGCGCTTTCTTCTCCCGGAGGAGGTGCTGGAAACGCGGGTGGTTGCGGATCGGCCCGAACAGGGGGTTGACCTCCAGCACCGCTGGCGTCACCGTGGATGGAACGCGCAGCAGTACCTCCAGCTTGTCCACGGCTGCGTCGGCGTCCCCGAAAAGCGCCTCGGTCATGGCCTGATTGTAGAGAATGTCCCCACCCGTGACTGCATCGCGAGACAGGGGCAGGAGATCTGCGGCCCGCTGAGCATAGGCATACGCTTCGTCCTTCTGCCTGAGACCCGCGTGCGCCAAGGCGAGTCCAGCCAGGATCATCGAATCATCCGGCCGAACCTTGAGCCGTCGCTGCCCATCGGTGAGTGCGGAGTCGAAGTACGCACGCGCCGTCTTCGACTCTTCGTAGAGGCCGGCTTTGAGGGCGTAGGCAAGCCCTTTCGTGAGGTAGTAGTTGGCCGTATCTGCCTCGCCCAGGCCGCGCTTCATCTGCGCCAGGCTGGTCAACCGCTTTAGAACGGCTTCGTAGTCACCTGTCAACCAATCCAGATTCAACTCGGCGGCCTGGATATCGGAACCGTGCGCCCGTTTCTTTGCAACCGCGAGCGTTGCCTTGGCCGACCGCAGATCACCCGTGGCGAGCATCGCCGTCATCGCCTTGGAGGCGTAAAACCCGGGGTAGTCCGGCGCCAGAGAAAGAGCCCGCTCGATGTGTCTCTCGGCCTCATCATACCGGCGCATGTAAATCGCCGTCTCGATGAGGGCGCTGGCCAGATCGAGCGACGTCGGATCCAGCTCTGCGGCCAGCTTGACATTAGCGTACGCCTCCTCCCAGTTTCCCTGCCGGCGCTGGACGTACGCCATCGCCTGGAGAAGGTCGCTGTTGTTGGGCTCCTTCTCTTTTGCCAGCGCGAACTCCTTGAGGGCACTCCTGTAGTCGCGACTGCCGTAGTAATAGTAATAACCCATGGCGACATGGCCTTCAGGGCCATCCGGCGCATGTCGCAGCGCCGCCAGCGCCGCCCTGCGTCCCTGTTCCAGACGCGGTTCCTCGGGAAAACGGTTGTTGAAGTAGTCGTTCGTGTAGTAGCGAGCGAGCTGCGCCTGGGCGGCAGCGAACGTCGAGTCCATTCGTGTCGCTCTTTCCATCATCTCGACTGCGAAGCGATAGTCGTCCATGGTGGTCGCACGCTCGTCCAGCTGCCGTGCCTTGAGATAGTAATCGTACGCCTCGAGATTGCTGGTGGGCTTCGCCTTGACGGCGTCCACTTCCGGTTCGAGCAGGGCAACGTTTAACGCTTCGGCGACTTTCTCGGCAATGTCCGACTGGAGCACAAATATCTGGTCGTATACACGGTCGAAGTTGTCCGCCCACAGGTGCGTGTCGTCGGCCACACGGATCAACTGGGTATTGATACGCACACGGTCGGGCTTCGTCGACTGGTCCCAGCGGATAGTGCCCTCCAACACGTAATCCACGCCCAGCTCGCTGCCGATCTCCCGCAGGGTCTTGTCCTGCTCTCTGTATTTTGTTGCGCTCGTGCGTGAGATGACGCCGAGGCCGCTGATCTTGGCCAGGCGGGTCGTCACTTCCTCGGTGACGCCGTCGGCGAAGTACTCGTGGTCGGTGGGCCCGAGGTTCGCAAACGGCAACACGACCAATTTGACACGGCCGGATTCCGGCCGTTCCGGGGCCCCGGGGGACCCGCGCAGTATGAGCCACACTACCGCCGCCATTACCAGGAGGAACGCGCCCGCGACAACCGCAACCGGAGCCATTCGCCGCCTGCTGGCTGCCGCCGGCTTCAGGCCGGCGCGAACGCGATCAAGGTCGGCAATGACGTCGGACGCCGACTGGTAACGGGCCTCCCGGTCCTTGGCGAGCAGCTTGTCGACCACACTCTGCAATCCAGCCGGAACGTCGGGCTTGTGCGCGGCGAGCGGTGGTGGTGACTCGTTGACGATCGAGTAGGTGACGGCCGCCTCGTGCTCTCCACGAAACGGCAATCGGCCCGTGATCATCTCGTAGAGCACCACACCGAAGGAAAAGAGGTCCGAGCGCTTGTCGGCCTTCTCTCCTTGCACTTGTTCGGGCGACATGTAGGCCGGTGTGCCTGACGAGGAGCCCTCCTGCGTAATCTCGACGGATCTCTCCGACCGCGCCAATCCGAAATCGAGGATCTTTACCTGTCCCTTTTCCGTGACGAAGATGTTGTCCGATTTGATGTCGCGGTGGATGATGCCGGCTTCGTGCGCCGCGGAGAGGGCTTCCAGGGCCTGCCGGCTGTGATTCAGGGCAGTTTCGAGATCAATGGCCCCCGTGCGAGCGAGGCCACGGAGCGAGCGCCCCTCGGCGTACTCCATGACGATGAACATGTGCTCGGAGGTTTCCTCGATGGCGTGGATGGCGACGATTCCGGGGTGGCTCAGCTGGGACGCCGAACGGGCCTCGCGGACCAAACGGTCGTGCATTTCGGGATTCTGGCGGAACATGGGATGGAGGAACTTGAGGGCGACCGGCCGGTGCAGTCTTGTGTCCTCGGCGAGGTACACTTCGCCCATCCCGCCCGCGCCGAGCAACTGTGTGATTTGATAATGGAGTATCTTGCTCCCGACCATGATGGTTGAATCTAGCGCAAGGCACCGGCGTTGACAAGCCGGTTATGGGCGCAGGCGGGCCCGACGCGCACGGGATTTGCTACAGATCCGGAGGACGCTCCGGAACTCTCTTCACCCACACCATCCCCGTCAGGGCGAGGGCAATTATGGCCGGCACGGAATCGAGGAAAAAGATCAACATTCTCGTGGTGGACGACGAGGCGCCTGTCCGTGACATGTTGCGCGTGGTCCTCGAGAAGGAGGGCTACGCGGTTGCCTCGGCCGCCGACGGCAAGGAGGCGGTCCGCATGTTCCGCCGAAAACCGGTCGATCTCATCATCACCGACATCATCATGCCCGAACAAGAAGGGCTCAAGACCATCCTCGATCTGCGCCGGGATTCCCCGGCGGTGAAGATCATCGCGATATCCGGCGGCGGCCGGTACGGATTGGGTGACTACCTGGACGCGGCCGCGGCGTTCGGCGCCGACCGCACTTTTGCCAAGCCGTTCGACCGACGTGAGCTTTTGAGCGCGATTCGTGATCTGCTCCACCCCGCTTCGGCCCCGCAGTGACCCACAGCCCTTCCCGATCGTTTACAGGATGCGATCTCGCCGGTTTTGCGGTTCGGTTTTTGCAGGTTCGGTGGTATGATCGGCGCACTCCGAAACGGCAAAGCAACAGTACATCGGTTCCGAGCGCGAGAGCCGGCATGGTCATCAAGCCCAAGGTGAGAGGATACGTTTGCATCACGGCGCACCCGGCAGGGTGTGAAGCCAACGTCCGTGAGCAGATCGAGTGCGTACGTCGCCGCTGCCCGATCGAGGGCGGCCCACGGCGCGTGCTCGTCATCGGAGCCTCGACCGGTTATGGGCTGGCGTCGCGAATCACGGCCGCGTTCGGATGCGGCGCCGCTTCGGTGGGGGTGTTCCTGGAAAGGGAGCCCACCGCCACGCGCCCGGCCACGGCCGGCTGGTACAATTCGGCCGCTTTCTCCAAACTCGCGAGAGAAGCCGGGCTCACCGCCTTCGCCCTGAACGGAGACGCGTTCTCCCACGAGACGAAGGAACGGGTCGTCGCGCTGATACGAAACGAAGTGGGACCGGTGGACCTGGTGGTCTACAGCCTGGCCGCGCCGGTCCGGACGCATCCTGCGACGGGGGAGATGCACCGTTCCACGATCAAACCCATCGGCGCCGCGTATCGCGGGAAGACGCTCGACACCGACCGGGCCGAAATCGGGGAAGTGGAGATCGAGCCGGCGAACGAGCGGGAAGTCCGGGAGACCGTTTCGGTAATGGGCGGAGAGGACTGGGAATTGTGGATCCGGAAGCTCGAAGACACGGGCCTGATCGCCGAAGGATGCCGCACCATCGCTTTCACGTACATCGGCCCCGCTCTCACGCAGTCGATATACCGCAACGGAACCATCGGCAGAGCCAAGGAAGACCTCGAACGCGGGGCGCGAGCGATCGGCGAGCGCCTGGCGGTGCACGGCGGCTCCGCGGGAATCGCGGTGATGAAAGCGGTAGTGACACAGGCGAGTTCTGCGATTCCCGTGGTTCCGTTGTACATCTCTCTCCTCTTCCGTGTGATGAAGGAGAAGGGAATCCACGAGGGCTGCATCGAGCAAGCGTGCCGGCTGTTCTCGGCGCGGCTTTACGGGACCGGTGAGACTCCGCTCGACGATGCGGGCCGCATCCGCATGGATGACCTGGAAATGCGCGCGGACGTTCAAGCGGAAATCGACCGGCGCTGGCCGCGCATAAACACGAACAATCTCAGGGAGCTCACCGACTTCGACGGGTATCAGGCGGAGTTCTTGCGCCTGTTCGGATTTGGAGTCCGCGGTGTGGACTACGAGGCGGACGTCGATCCGATCGTGCCGCTGGAGTTATGAAAACACGTATCCTACTTGCGGTGGTATTGATAATCGCGGCGGCCGCGCTGTTGCTGCTGCTCCGGCGCGGCGGCGATGAGGAACCTCGCCGCGTCGATGCGCTCGTTCTTTCGCTGCTGCAGAACGCGGAATACCTTTCGGATTATACCGACGCGGGACGGGTCGCGCTCATGGACGGCCGGTACGAAGATCCGGAGGAGGGGATCACGGTGGCGTTGGTCGACAGCCTCGTCGCGTACGGGGACTTGACCGGCGACGGGCTGGACGAGGTCGCGCTGGTGCTCGCGACCAACATGGGAGGGAGCGGCGTGTTCCTCGATCTGGCCGTCGTGGCCGATCGGGATGGGGTGCCGGTCAACGTGGCCGTGATCGATCTGGGCGATCGGATACGGGTCGAGTCGATGGAGATCCGCGACCGCCAGGTCGTGCTGGACATGATCGTGCACGGCCCGGGAGACCCTATGTGCTGTCCGACACGCCACGCCACCGAGAAATACGGGCTGCACGGCGAGGAAATCGAACTGGAAGACGAATCTCCCCCCGGACGAATCCGCTACGAGTAGTTAGTAACGCTTCAGCCGCGCGGGTCCTGTCGCCGATTACCCCGCGCGTGCTCGCTAGC
>JBGSIK010000349.1:0-5145 GCA_041742575.1 Candidatus Krumholzibacteriia bacterium | reverse complement strand
CTCGGCGGCGGGTGCGAGCTGGCTATGGCGTGCACCATCCGAATCGCGGCCGAGAATGCCAAGTTCGGCCAGCCCGAAGTGAACCTCGGGGTAATACCCGGCTACGCGGGCACGCAGCGGTTGGGGCGGATCGTGGGTCGCGGTATGGCGATGGATTTGATTCTCACCGGCCGGGCCATCGACGCCCAGGAGGCGCTCCGCATCGGTCTGGTCAGCCAGGTGGTGCCGCGGGCGGAGCTCATGGAAGCGGCGCGCAAAACGGCGTCGCTCATCCTCGGCAAGGGGCCGCTTGCGGTTCGCGCGGCGATGGAGGCGATCGACCACGGGCTCAACATGAGCTTCGAGGACGGTTGCATGCACGAAGCCGCGCTGTTCGGGTTGATCTGTGCCACCGAGGACATGAAGGAAGGCACGTCGGCATTCGTGGAGAAGCGCAAACCCAAGTTCAAGGGCAAATGACGTGAGGAAGTTCGAGGGTCTCGATTTCTTACTGTCGGAATCCCGCCTGTCCGAAGAGGAACGGATGGTGCGCGACACCGTTCGCGCCTTCGTGGAGGAGAAGGCTCTCCAGTCGTTTCTCGAGCACTACGAGAAGGGGACGTTTCCGGGCGAGCTGGTGAAACCCCTTGGGGAGTTGGGCGTATTCGGTGCCACCATCCAGGGCTACGGCTGCGCGGGCGTGAACAGCGTCGCTTACGGCCTCATGATGCAGGAGCTCGAACGGGGGGACTCCGGGCTGCGTAGCTTCGCGTCGGTGCAGTCCGGCCTGGTGATGTTCCCGATCCATGCGTTCGGCTCCGAAGAACAGAAACGCAAGTGGTTGCCGAAACTCGCGACCGGCGAGCTCATCGGCTGTTTCGGCCTGACGGAACCGGACTACGGGAGCAACCCGGGCGGACTGGTCACGACCGCGGTCGCGGATGGCGGCGACTACGTGATCAACGGGGCCAAGATGTGGATAACCAACGGGTCCATCGCGGACGTGTCCGTGGTGTGGGCCAAGGTGGACGGCGTCATCCACGGATTCCTGGTCGAGACGGACCGGTCGGGATTCGAGGCGCGCGCCATGGCGCACAAGCTGTCCATGCGGGCGAGCGACACATCCGAGCTGGTGCTTTCCGACTGCCGCGTTCCGCGCGAAAACCACCTTCCGGGATCGCGAGGGCTGAAGGCCGCGCTCGCATGCCTCAACGAAGCTCGGTACGGGATCGCCTGGGGTGCGGTGGGGGCGGCGCAAGCGTGCTTCCATGAAGCGCTGGAATACAGCAAGGAGCGAGTCCAGTTCGGCCGGCCGATCGCGGGGTTCCAGCTCACCCAGCAGAAGCTGGCGGACATGGCAACGGAGATCTCGTTGTCGCAGCTCCTGTGCCTGCAGATGGGACGCCTGAAGGACGAAGGGCGGCTCGGTTTTGCTCAGGTCTCGATGGCCAAGCGCAACAACGTTCGTAAGGCGCTCGAAATTGCGCGGACGGCCCGGACCATTCTGGGGGCAAATGGCATCAGTGGCGAGTACCAATGCATGCGGCACATGAGCAACCTCGAGTCCGTGGACACGTACGAAGGCACCTACGAGATCCACACGCTGATCGTGGGGAATCGCCTCACCGGTATCGAGGCGTTCGAGTAGGTGCGTGGCCGGTGAGACCAGGGTGAATTCCCTTGACCGGCCCGCGGGCGGCGCCTAGTATTGCCGACTCGCACGGAATTCGGAAAGAATAAATTTGCTAATAGATTGTTCCTGAATGAGTTAGATCGCGAGAGTGGCGGAACTGGTAGACGCGCTGGATTTAGGATCCAGTGAGTATCCCTCATGGGGGTTCGAGTCCCCCCTCTCGCACCAAACGCGGGCGAAGACGTGATGGACCAAGAGCACGAACGGGAAGCAGAGCACGAAGGGCACGAGGCGCACGAGATGCACGAAGTGCTGCCGGGAGACAAGACATTTACCGTTTCCGTCCAGGAAAACGGCCAGTGCGGGCGCATTCTGAACCTGCGGATTAACGACGAGGCGTTCCAGGCCGAGAAATCCCGCATAACGGACAAGTTAAGGCGGGAATTGAACGTACCGGGTTTCCGCAAGGGCAAGGTGCCGCTCGCTTACATTCGGAAGAACTACGCCGACCTGGTCCATTCCGAAGCGGTCCAAAACCTGCTACCTGAGGTTTACCATCAGGCCGTCCACTCCGAGAACCTGTTCCCGCTCACGGATCCGCGCTTCGAGAAGTTGACGGCCAAAGACGGCGACGGCGTGTCGGTCGAGGCCCACATCGAGGTGAAACCGGAAATCCGGTTGGCGGGTTACAAGGGAGTCTCGGTGACGGTGGAACGGCGCGAAATCGGGGACGCGGACGTCGAGGAGACATTGCAGGGACTTCGGAATCACATGGCGACGTATAACACCGTAGCCCGGCCCGCGCAGGGCGATGACCTCGTGGTCATCGACTATGCTCCCGTCCTCGAATCCGGCGAGACCGATGAGGGGGCCCGCAGGCGCGACTACGGGGTGAATCTCACCAGCGAAACTCTCCTCCCGGAGTTTCGTGACGGGTTGGCGGGGCTTACGGCCGGCGGCGAAAAGGACATTCGCGTGCAGTACCCGG
This sequence comes from Candidatus Krumholzibacteriia bacterium, assembly GCA_041742575.1. Taxonomy (GTDB): domain Bacteria; phylum Krumholzibacteriota; class Krumholzibacteriia; order WVZY01; family JAKEHA01; genus JBGSIK01. The sequence continues at coordinate 2,545 of JBGSIK010000349.1, read as the reverse complement.
CTGATTTCCCCGACGCTGCGCTCGCCGGCAAAGAAAAGAAATTCCGCGTCGTGGTTAAGGAAGTGAAGGAGAGGGTACTGCCCGGCCTCGACGACGCGTTCGCCAAGAACGTCGCGCCCAATGTGGAGTCGATGGAGGCGCTCCGAAAGCGGATCCGGGAAGATCTCGAGAAGGAAGAACAGTCTCGCTACCGGCAGCGCGTGCAGGAGAGTGTCATCGACAACATAATACGGAACAACGAGTTCGAGGTGCCGTCTGCGATGTTGGAGAACTACCTGACATCGCTCGTGGAGGAGGATCGGCGCCGGCGTCCCCAGGTGTCGGACGAGTCGGAGCGAGAACGGGAAATTCGCGAGATGTTCCACGACGTCGCGGTTCGGGGGATAAGAAAATTTCTCATCATGGAAGCGGTCCAGAAGCAGGAGAACCTCACGGTGTCGGACTCGGAGATCAACCAGAAGGTCGAGACGATGGCCCGCGATTCCGGGCGGCCGGTCGAGGAGGTACGGAAGTTCCTCCGCGATCCGGCGCGACGCAGGACGCTTGGAAACGATCTCCTGGACGAGAAGGTCCTCGATTTTTTGCGGGACCATGCCGATATTAGAGTCGCGTGAGGATTTTGTTTCACCGGTACGGCGAGAGCCATTATATTGAGCGTAGAAAGGGACTTAGACTATGTCCGCAACCAACTACATGATCCCGATCGTCGTCGAGCAAACCGGTCGCATCGAGCGGCAGTACGACATCTATTCTCGGTTGCTGAAGGACCGGATTATATTCTTGGGTACACCGATCGACGATCAGGTCGCAAACGTGGTCGTCGCCCAGTTGCTTTTTCTGGAGGCGGAAGACCCGGAGCGGGACATCTATCTCTACATCAACTGCCCCGGAGGCGTCATTTCCGCCGGTCTGGCCATTTACGACACCATGCAGTACATTACGCCGGAAGTCTCCACGATCTGTATGGGTCAGGCCGCGAGCATGGGGGCGGTGTTGCTTGCGGCCGGCGCCAAGGGCAAACGTTCCGGTCTGCCCAACTCCCGCGTCATGATCCACCAGCCATCGGGAGGCACGCAGGGCGACGCGGCCAACATCGAGATATATGCGCGCGAAGTCATCAAAATGAAGGACAGGCTCAACGAAGTGCTGGCCAAGCACACCGGCCAGCCGCTGAAGAAAATCGCCAAGGACACGGACCGCGACTTCTTCATGTCTGCGGAGGAAGCGAAGGAATACGGCATCATCGACCGGATATTCGAGCATCGACCCAAGGACGGGGAAAGTTAGGGAGCCCGTTCCCAGCCAGGAGAGCAAATGATGAAGAAGAAGATCGGAAACCCACACATCCTGCGGTGCTCGTTTTGCGGACGGGGCCAGGACGAGGTGACGAAGCTCATCTCGGGGCCTTCGGTCTATATCTGCAACGAGTGCATCAAGCTGTGCAAAGACATACTCGATGACGAGATATCCGGTCAGGTCTTGTTCGACTCCGAAGAATTCCCCAAGCCCAAGGAAATCAAGGAGTTTCTCGACCTGTACGTGATCGGACAGGAAGAGGCCAAGGTGATGCTCTCGGTGGCGGTCTACAACCACTACAAGCGCATCATGCATGAGCGCACGACCAACGAAATCGAGATCGACAAGAGCAACATCCTGTTGCTAGGCCCCACCGGCGTCGGGAAAACGCTCCTGGCGCAGACGCTCGCGCGCTTCCTGCGCGTGCCCTTCGCCATGGTCGACGCCACCGCGTTCACGGAAGCGGGTTACGTGGGCGAGGACGTTGAGAACATCCTGCTCAAGCTCTATCAAAACGCCGGCTCTTCGGTGGCGGCGGCCGAGAAGGGGATCGTCTACATCGATGAACTCGACAAGATCGCGCGCAAGAGCGACAGCCCCTCGATCACGCGCGACGTCTCGGGGGAAGGCGTGCAGCAGGCGCTTCTCAAGATGCTGGAAGGAACGGTCGCGAACGTGCCTCCGCAGGGAGGCCGCAAGATCCCGCAGCAGAATTACATCGAGATTAACACCAAGAACATCCTGTTCATCTGCGGCGGCGCCTTCGAAGGGTTGGACAAGATCGTCGAGCAGAGGATCGGCCGGAAGGTGCTGGGTTTCGGCAGGGAGAAGGTCCCCAAATCGGAAGTCAAGCGGGCGCAGGTGTTGAAACAGGTGAGTCCGGAGGATCTCATGAAGTTCGGTCTCATCCCCGAGATGGTGGGCCGGCTGCCCGTGGTCGGCGTGCTCGATCCGCTGGACGAAGACGCGTTGGTCCTGATCCTGAAACAGCCCAAGAACGCTCTCATCAAGCAGTACCAGAAGCTGTTCCAGATGGAGGACGTGGAACTGGTGTTCGAGGAGACGGCGCTTCGTGCCATCGCGAGGATCGCCAAGAAGCGGGAAACAGGTGCGCGTGGACTGCGTTCCGTAATGGAAGAGACGATGCTGCACCTGATGTACGAAATTCCTTCTCGGGACAACGTCCGCAAGGTTATCATCACTGAAGAGACGATTCTGAACCGCGTCGAGCCGGAGATGATTCTGCAAC
>JBGSIK010000348.1:0-4043 GCA_041742575.1 Candidatus Krumholzibacteriia bacterium | reverse complement strand
CGGTCTATCACGTTTTTTACCTACTGCTGACGCGAAGGGGGCGGCGGATGCTGGGGGCGCTGGTGCCGGGGATGCGGGACGCCGCCGATGCGGCCGCTAATGTGCGCTACCACATCGGCCTGGGCGGCGACCACCCCACCTTCGGGACCTTCGATTACACGCAGAAGGCCGAGTACTGGGCCTTGATATGGGGAACCATCGTGATGGCGCTCACCGGATTCGTGTTGATGTTTCCGGACGTGGTGACCGGCCACATGCCGGCGTGGGTCGTGCGCGTGAGCGAAACTATACACTTCTACGAGGCGATTCTCGCCGTTGGCGCTATACTGATCTGGCATTTCTACTTCACCATCTTCCAGCCCAGGGAATACCCCATGAGCTGGACCTGGATCACCGGCCGGATGCCGGAGTCGATGTGGCGGAGTCACCACGCACGCGAGAGCGCGGGAAAGCAGAACGAACCGGAGGAAGCGTCCGGAGATGCGAGCTGAAACCGGCCGGAAGGGGCCGCAATCTCGAACCGAAAGGTAGGAAGCGTTGGAAGCCCTGATCGTCATCCCGACATACAACGAGATCGAGAACATCGGCCAGCTCCTGAAAGACCTGCTGGCCCTGCGGCCCGACCTGGAAATCCTGGTGGTGGACGACAATTCGCCGGACGGGACGGGAAACTTCGTCGACGAGTTCGCCGCCCGCGAGAGGAGAGTCCACGCGCTTCACCGTCCGGGAAAATTGGGCCTGGGGAGCGCGTACATCAAGGGTTTCAAGTGGGCGCTGGCCGAAACGGACGCGAAGTATATTTTCGAGATGGATGCCGATTTCTCCCACGACCCCGCGGCCATCCCCGAGTTCCTGGAACGGATCAAGGACGCCGACCTGGTGATCGGTTCGCGCTACCTGAACGGCATCACGGTGGTGAACTGGCCGCTCTCGAGGTTGATACTGAGTGTCGGTGCCAACATCTACACCAAGATCGTTACCGGCATGCCGCTCAAAGACGCGACAGGCGGTTTCAAGTGTTTCCGCCGGCACGTTCTGGAGGCCTTGCCGCTGGACCGGATCAAGAGTGACGGCTACTCGTTCCAGATCGAGATGAACTTTCACGTTTGGAGGCGTAAATTCCGGATGTTCGAGATACCGATAATGTTCGTGGACCGGCGCGTGGGTACGTCCAAGATGTCCCGCCGCATCATTTATGAAGCGGCGTTCATGGTGTGGAAACTCCGTTTTGCCTCTATTTTCGGAAAGCTCCGCTAGCTGGCAGGTCGTGCACGTGGATCTGTCCGTCATCATCGTCACCTATAACAGCTCCCGTGTGATCGGGCCATGTCTGGATTCCCTCCGCGAGCAGGATTTCTCCGGGTCGGTCGAAGTCATCGTCGTCGACAACGCCAGCAGCGATGGCGCTACCGACCTGATCAGCGCGCAATATCCATGGGTGAAGCTCATCGCGGGGCACGAGAACCTCGGTTACTCGAAAGGCGTGAACGTCGGCATCCGCGAGGCGACCGGGCGTTACCTGTTTATTCTCAACCCGGACACCGTCGTGAAGAAGGACTCCGTGCAGAAGCTGGTGGATTTCGCGGAACGGACGCCGGACGCCGGCATCGTGGGCCCGAAGCTGATATTCCAGGACGGCAACACCCAGTACTCCTGCCGGCGCTTCTATACCTTCAAGGTCCTGCTGCTGCGGAGAACGCCGCTGGGGCGTTTGTTCAAGAACGCCCGCGCGGTCAGGGAACACCTCATGCTCGACTTCGATCATGAATCGACCCGCGAGGTGGATTGGATGCTCGGCGCGGCCATGTTCGTCCGCCGGCGCGCGGTCGAGTCCGTGGGGCTCATGGACGAACGCTTCTTCCTCTACTTCGAGGACGTGGACTGGTGCTATCGGATGAAGCAGAAAGGACTGAAGGTCTACTACCACCCGAAGTCGACGATTTTCCACGGCTACGCCCGCGAGAGCGCGCAGTCCGTTCTGAATCGTTCCTTCGTCGCGCACATGGTGAGCCTCTTCCGGTACTACGAGAAATGGGACAACGTGTGGTATTTCTTCAAAAAATACCGGGAAGTCGCCAAGGTGGTGCTGTTCCTCCTGGTCGATCTGATCGCATTCAACGCGGCCTTCTTCGCGGCGTACTACCTGCGCGTAGCCCTCGCGGGAGTGTTCGCCAATCCCATCTTCCCGGTGTCGACGTACCAGAAGTTCGTGTTGTTCGAGAATCTCCTGTTCGTGTTCACGTACCACGCGTTCGGTCTCTACAAGATCAGGCGTGAGACCAGGACGGTGGACGAGCTCTTCGATGTAAGCAAGGCGATCATAGTCGCTTCGATCCTGCTCATGGCCAGCACCTACCTGGGGAAGATCCGCACCTATTCGCGCCTGGTGGTGGCCTTCCTGGTTCCGTTTGCGATCCTGTTCGACTGGGGGCTGCGGAGCGCAATCCGATGGGGGCACCGGAAGCTCCTCGCGCTCAAGGTGGATCTCAAGCGGGTGTGCATCGTGGGCCCGATGGACCGGGCGCGCGGGCTGGAAACGAAGCTGGTGCGCGACGACCGCCTGGGCGTGGACGTGGTCGGGATCGTCGACACCGAAAGCGCGGGAGACGAGATCCTGACCGGCGCGCTCGGCCGGATAGAGGAGATCGAGAAGATCGTGGACAAGTATCGCGTGCAGGAGGTGATCCTGTTGCCGGGCGCGGTAACGGGCGAGCGCCTGGCGCAACTGGTGGGGATGGGAAGGCGGCGGGTCGTGGATATTACTCTGCTCACGGACTACACCGGGTTGGTTTTCCACCAGGCCAAGGTCGGAGACCTGTCCGGGGTTCCCGCGATCAAGTACCCGCGGGGCACGCGCTATGCGTTCGACCGGACCGTGAAACGGTTCACGGACGTGGTGTTCGGGGCGATATTCGTGGTGGTCTCCGCAGGTTGCTACATGTTATACTCTCTCTACGCTCTGTCCAGGACCCGAAAACCGTTCAGCTACAGCGAGAGGCTCGGGTTAGAGGGAAAACCTGTCACGATCCCGACGGCCGGCGATGACCGGCCGGATGGTCCGTCCGATTTAGTAAACCTTCCCCTGTTTTGGCTGGTCGTCATCGGCAAGTTGAGCATGGTCGGTCCTTATGCGCTGCCGCCCCGGCTGGCGGGTGACGCGCGTTTTCGATTCGAGGCGAGGCCGGGGATAACGGGTTACTGGAGGGAGGGGAGGCGCCGGCGCATCACGATCGAGGAGTTGCTCGCACAGGACGCGAACTACGTCCAGAACTGGTCTCTGGTGCAGGATCTCAAGATATTTCTCACCACCTTCGGGAATTTCGTGCGTGGGCGCAAGCGCACATTGGAGGTCGTGGAGGGTGCGCCGGAGTCGGAGAAAGTGGGAATCCACCATGCGGTCGAGATCGAGAGAAACTAATCCGATGCTGAAGGCGGTCTTCATCGCCGCGGTGATGGCGTCGGGCGTGGCCGGCGGTCCGTGGGCGGCCGGGCAGTGGGAGAACCACCTGGACGCCAGTTTCATACGAGAGATCGTTTACCGCGACGGCGCGCTGTACATGGCCACCAACGGCGGCATCCTGATCTTCAACATCGCCGGCGGCGACTTCGAAAGGCTGGACAACACGGCCGGTTTGCCGTCGAAGGACTTGAACTGCCTCGTCTTCGACGACGCCGGGGGACTGTGGATCGGCAGTTCCGACGTGGGCCTGGCGCGGGTAGAGTTGGGACCGGATCAACTGGGCGTGAGGACTTTCAGCCCGCTCGATCTCTCCGGGACGAACATCACGTCCGTCGCCTTGTGGGACGGCGAGATCGTGTACGGGACCACGACCGGGGCCGGCAAGTTCGAGGGCGGGTTTCCGGCTCTCACCTACAACACCGGAAGCAGCGGGCTGCCTTCGGATGAAGTGAAAGACGTGCTCGTCGACGGTGACTACGTGTGGTTCGCGACCGAGGCGGGAGCGGCGGTGCTCGATCGGTTGGGTTTCATCACACCGGTTCCCGGCGGCCCGACGTCGGCGACGGCTCTGGCCGCGTCGCCC
>JBGSIK010000347.1:0-1670 GCA_041742575.1 Candidatus Krumholzibacteriia bacterium | reverse complement strand
GGCGCCGGCCGCGCGCTGCGCGTCTTGCGCGTTTTGCGCCTCCGGTGTGAAGATGCCGACAATTCCGCACATCTGTTTTTGTTCGTCAGCGCTCGATCCCCAGCGTCGCCAGGAACCGGCCCGCGTTCGCCTTCGCCGAGTATGCGGTGACCGCCTTCTCCCTGGCCGCGCGGCCGATACGCGCCCGCAGCTCCGGATCCAGGATGAGCGCACGGAGCGTGGTTTTCCATTCTTCCGCATCGGCACAGAGGAATCCGTCCACGCCGTGATCGATGATGTACGCGTTCGCGCCCACGGGAGAAGCGACCGGCGGAATCCCCAGCGCCATGTACTGGATGATCTTGAAACCGCACTTCCCTCGCGCCCACTCGGTGTCCGCCAGGGGCATGACCCCGATGTCGAAGGAAAGCAGATCTTCGATCTCACGCTGCTTGTCCCAGGGCACGAACTCGATGCGGCTTGAAGCGAAGGGCGGGGCGCGATCGGCAATCACCACGAAGCGGAACGCCACCTCCGCGGCGAGCTCGTCCAGAATCGGTACGAGCGGCGCGAGGTACTCGAGCGTGGAATGGCTGCCGGTCCAACCCACCACGGGCGCGCCGTCGGCGGCGACCTTGATCCGGTTGTGGTGGTGATCGGTGTTCGTCGACGAGGGATTCGTTACGACGTCGGGGTTGAAACGGCGCGCGTAACGGGCCAGAAACTCGTTGCCCACGGATACGCGATCGGCCCACCGGCAGATGCGCCCGACCTTGCGGTAGCTCTTGAACCGTTCCATGAACCGGTTGGCGTCCGAGGCGTGGCGGAGCCAGATGGCGTCATCGAAATCGTACACCATCGGTTTGCGCGCGACCTTCGCCGCCGCCCACTCGAAAACCGGCGGCCCGATCGGGGTCATTTCGCGGTGGACGAACACGAGGTCGAAACGCACGATGCGCAGCAGCAGAAGCAGGCGCCGCACGAATCCCTGCAAGAGCCCCGCGAGTTTCGTTCCCACGTGGCCGCCGCGATAGAGCACCGACCATGTCTTCGCGTCCCAGAAGGCAGCGTGCTCGAACTCCACCCCGCTTTCGCGCAAGGCCTCGTAGTAGAGCTCGAACCGAAACCGCTGCGAGGCCGCCTCTCCCGCCGGAAAAGGCACCGCGAACAAGACCCGCCGCGGCCTGGTCGCGCGCTTCATACCCCTGCCCCCGCGCCCGGCCCGCCCACGAGCTGCGGCATGGCGGACTCCAGAGTCCACTCGGGCGTAAAGCCCAGCGCGCGTTCGATGGCCGTGGAATCGAACACCGCCGACTCGAACAGCTTCCGGTAGGAATCCGAATCGAAAAACCAACGCCGCCCCCGCATGCGGCCGATCGCGTCCCCCGCTTTCGCGGCCAGTCGCAAGGACGCAGGCGGCACCGCCCAGCGGGGGACCTCCTTCCCCAGCGCGCGGCGGATCCACACGTACATCTCACGGGTGGACACCGGCCGACCGTCCGTCACAATGAAGGCGCGGCCCGGCGCTTCCGGCCGCTCCGCGGCGAGAATGGTCGCCGAGACCAGGTCATCCACGTGGACCAGGGAGCGCCGGTTGCCGACATCGGGCACCGGTGGGAAAAACCCGGAGCGCATCGCGGCTATCATTCGCTCCAGATTTCCCTTCACACCCGGGCCGTACACCAGCGCCG
>JBGSIK010000346.1:0-12248 GCA_041742575.1 Candidatus Krumholzibacteriia bacterium | reverse complement strand
TCGTTCAAGAGATCGGCGGCTACCAACGCCGTCTTGCGATCGTAGAGCTTGAGGATAGCGTGACCACTGTAGGTGTCCACGTAGGTCTGCTGGTAGATGCGACCAACGCCCTTCATCGTTCCCACGTAGAAGGTATCCTGGCTTCCGAGGTAGCCGGGATGTTCGGTCTCGATCTCTCCGTGAGCTTCCTTCTCGAGCTTGGCCTTCTCCAGGGCAACGATCTGCGACTCCGTCAGAACGCCCCCTTCTTCGGCGACCTTTGTTTCCAGCGCCTTCAGGCGCTTCTTCATCGTTTCCAGACCGTGGCGCTGCCACACGCAGCGAACACCAGCCGGCGAGATCGTCATCCCGCGTTCGGCCAGCTTTGAGGCGATCCGGACCTGGCCGAAGGCCCGGTACTCCACGGCGAACTCGACGATCGCTTGCTCGACGTCATCGGGAACTCGGTTCTTTCGATTCGGTTTGCGACGGCTGATCTCCCGAAGGGCGTCGATCCCACCTTCGTCGAACCGCTTCTTGAGGCGGTAGAACGTGTCTCGGGAGTATCCGAGCGTCCGGCAGGCTTCGGAGACGTTGCCCAAATAGGCGCCCAGGTCTAGCAAGTTGAGCTTGGCTTTGATAAGCTTGGCTTCGGTCGTCATGGTTTTTACCTCCTGCATTGAGAGTCTTCGTAAACTTCCCAAGCAGGGTACCATGGCGGCCTCTCTCTTTCGAGGGAGGGTGTCCGATCAAGTCTTAGCTATTGCAATTCACAAACCGATGTTGGCCCACTTTCCCCTATGAAACGGACGATGGCGGAGAGCCCGGACTCGCTTGGGCCGCCCTCCTCGCTCAGTCGCTCGAACTCAGTCTGAGAACCGCGTTAATCATTCTGTCCACGCACTGGGGCACGCGCGTGACTGTGCGCGGGCGTTGGCTTACACAGTTCTCTTGCAGGACGGGCATAAAGAACGTTTACATCCTCGAGGGCGGCATGAACCTCTACCCCGAGGCTCGCCCGCCCGCCGATTGCTTCAGCGAACGGCAGTTCGCCTCCAGGGTCCATGTGCTCAAACCGGTCGCAATGCCAGCAGGAGGTTGCGGCGGGTAACGATTCGGGACTCCCCGCCGGTATAGCACGCATTGAGCTATTGGTGTACCGACGCCCACTTTACATACGCCCTCCAGTGATGCATTCCGCGCTTTTCTAAGCCGCCCAAGACAGCCGTTTCGAGTTTGCCCTTGCGCGATCATCCCAATGGAGTAACCTTGTAAGTGTTAATACGGAAATGCTCTCGATACCGGCGGAGCTTCCTCCCCTGGGAACTCAATCCGCGTGCGCGTCGTGGCGCATCAATTGCAGTGCGTAGGCTTGGCTTTATATCCGTCTCTTACTGGAAGTACCCAATAGTGACGCCATCCGTCGGCATAATTGCTTTCGGTTTCGCGCTCGCGACACTCGCTTGCGGCGATGGTTCGCGCTCTTCGCACGCCCCGGTCGACAATCCCACCTCAAGCCTCCAGTTCGTCCGAGAGGTCATCGATCCGTCTCCGCCATCCGGCAACAGCTGCTGCCTCGACGTGTGCGCGATCGGCGACATCGACGGCGACGGCCTGGCCGACGTGGTCGTGGGGAGTGAAAACTCGCTGGGAGCGGTGTGGTACCACGCGACCGACTGGACGCGTTATACAATCGGAAGCGGCGACTTCACCACCGACGGGGAGGTCGCCGATGTGGACGGTGACGGCGACAACGACTTCGTCGTGAGCTGCATTTCGCGCGGACAGATCGAGTGGTGGGAGAACCTCGGCAACCCCTTCGCCGCCTCCGGATGGTCCCTCCACAAGATCGGGGGCAGCTACGCCCACGACCTGGAGGTCGGCGACATCGACGGCGACAACGACATCGATGTGGTGGTTTTCCACAAGGCGAGCGAGGTGGTGTGGTTTCAGGCCCCGGACGACCCCCGGGGCACGTGGACGCGCCGGTCGATTGCTTCCTCCACGGGCGAGGGCCTTGATATCGGCGACCTCGATGGCGACGGCGACCTCGACGTGGCCGCCAGCCGATGGTGGTACAAGAACAACAACGGCGCCGGCACCAGCTGGACGAAAGGCACCATCACCTCGAGTTGGGGGGACGATTGCCGGGACATCGTGGCCGACATCGACGGTGACGGATCGAACGACGTGCTCTTGAGCCACTCCGAGGGCTCGGGCCGCGTGTCATGGTTCGAAGGCCCCGGATGGACGGAACACGCGGTCGAGTCGGGGTCTCTCTCGGGAGCCCACAGTCTCGAGGTCGCGGATTTCGATCTCGATCACGATCTCGACGTTTTCACCGGGGAAATGCACACCACCTCGACGAAACGCGTGCTCGTATACCAAAACCTCGGGGGCGGGCTAACTTGGGCCCGCGCGACCGTTGCCACCACCGGCACTCACAATGCGCGCGTGGGGGACGTCACGGGGGATCAGAAACCCGACATCGTGGGAAAGAACTACGACGGCTCCAAGGACGTCGACCTCTGGGCGGATGCCACTTACAGCGCCGTCACCATCGAGAGCTTCGAGGCGGCGTACACGGATGGAGAAGTGTGGCTGCGTTGGGCGGTGTCGTCGCCGGAGGGTGTCGAGTGGCTCCACGTTTATCGTTCCGAGCGACCCGACGAGGGTTTCTATGCCCTCAACGCTTCCCCGCTCCGGCCCGAGCTCGGCTCCGAGTATCGAGACCGGACTGTCGTGCCGGGAACAACGTACTGGTACCGGCTGGGCGCCGTGGACAGCGACGGCGAGTTCTTCTCCCGGACGGTGGCTGTGGCGATTCCCCGGCTGGAGTTGGCCAATCTCGATGCTTTCCCCAATCCCTTCCGTGATAAGTCCACGATCTCCTTCGACTTGCCGGAAACCGAGCGTGTTCTCCTCACCCTCCACGACGTCCGCGGTCGCTTGCTCGCGACCATCGTCGACGGCGTGCGGGGACAGGGGCACGATGAAATCGAATGGGACGGGCGCGACAATCGCGGGAATCCACTGCCAGTAGGGGTCTACTTCCTCCAGCTCCGCGCCAATCGGCACTCGCTCACGCGCAAGCTTCTGATCATCCACTAGTGGGGCGGCCGGCAGGCCTCGCCGGCTCCCGGGCACTTCGGCCGGCTCGCTCAGGCGCGCGCCCGAGCTCTCGCCCAGACGCTCGTTTGTGGCATACGGACGCGCCAAAACGCCAATTTGCTTGACTTTCAGAAGGCATTGTGGTACACGTCTTTTCGGACTGACCGCGGAACGTTCCTGCAGCGATACGCACGGGAAGGACCAGCCCGCGGCCGTCGCTGCATCTCAGGGAGGAACGCCTGCGGGCGACCTCGACTGGCCGGAAGAGACAACCGATGCGCGCGCTAAGCGGTGGCTCACTCGACGGCTTTCGCTCACGACATTGCATCTGCTTGCCTAGTTTTACCCTCTTGACATCTGCGATTTGGGACATACGCTCCCGCATGAAAGACTTCGACCCCGAGGTCTCACTGGTTCAAACGACTCGCCCGAACTCCACTTCCGGATCGTCCATGGCACGGGTTCCGGTCTTCGCCGGATTCCGGCGCATGTGATCGTTCCAAGCGGAACGGGCGTTGTTGTTTTCGCGTCGTATTTCCAAGGGCACTAAATCGTCTGCATGCGGGGGAATGCCCCCCGCGTTCGTCATCCTACCCGCTATTGGAGGCGAAGCATGTTCAGGAGGATGTCTGTGTTGACGTTTCTCCTTTTCGCGGTGGTCTACGCGTCGCCGACCTACGGCGGCGATGTCTATTTATATGACAACGCCGTCGTGCCGGAGGTCGACATCGGCAGATACCTCGCGTCGGGAGAAGCCTTTTTCGGCAATGGGTTCGGTGCCGAGTGCAAGTACACGAAGGGCCCGGCCCCTGAGCCGTATCCCCAGATCCTCATCTGGGAGAACACCTTCGAGCAGCTCGGTGCATCGAACGTTCAGATCGACGGGATCCGCTTCATCAACATCGGCCAGCACTGGATGAAGCACAAGCTCGCGCTGGTGTTGTGGAAGATCCGGGTTCCGAACGCCTCGCTCCGATTGCCCAGCGAGTTTGCGGAGGATCTCACCTTGACCTTTTGGGTCGATTGGGATCAAAGCGAGTCGTGGGACAAGGACGAGGTCGCGATCCGCTGCCACTTGAACCTCGAGAAATACTTCCCCACCACCAAGGGAACTCTCGTCTTCTGGTACCTGACAGCTTTCCGGGTACCGGACGTCACGGAGATGGATTCGAACTGGTGGTGGAATAAGCCTGAGAAGGATATCCGGTACTTGTGGACGCGCGCAACAATCGCGTACGACGACAGCGACGTGAGCCCGGACGGCCAGCAGCTGTTCGGCGAAGCGGAAGACTACCGGGTGAGCTACATGGTCGAAACAAAGAAGGGAAAAGAGCGTTAGCCCGATCCGGTGTGCCATTCAAGTGTCATCTAACCTAGGAAGAGGCCAGTCATGATACGCAGAAAGACCTACGCGATGGCCGCCGCCCTGCTCATCGGGTTGCTGCTGCTCCTTCCGGAGCCGCAGCTGGCCGAGCCGGACGTAAACGCGCTCGACAACTCGAAGGTATCGAGCGCGCTTCGGACGATGCTCGACCAGGCAGCACCCGGAGAGTTGGTCACGGCCGTCGTCAAGATGCGTGCGACGGCGGACTTGAATGGGATTCAGGGTAAGCGCGACGCCGTGTTTACCCAGCTTCGCGTAACAGCTTTGCAATCCCAAGCAAGTCTCGTCAATGAATTGAATCGTCCGGAGTTCGCCGGCAAGGTCCGCGTGCTCCGGCAGTTCTGGATCGACAACCTGGTCCTGGTGCAGGCGACCAAAGACGTGATGGAAACGATCGCCCAGCGCCGGGACGTTCAGGTGGTGTTCGAAAACTTCACCATGACAGTTCCCCCACGGCCCGAGGCTACGATGCCCGGCGGTCCCCAGGGATCGTCGATGCAGACGCAGTCGCAGCTGTGGGACTCGATCCGCAAGATCGGTGCGAAGCAGGTGTGGACCACGTACGGGTTCAACGGGGCCGGCGTGCGCGTCGGCGGTTTGGACACCGGCGTGGACATCAGCCACCCCGACATCGCGGGAAAGATGATCACGCTCAACCCGGCCGACCCGACGTATCCCGGAGGGTGGGCCGAGTTCGACGCCAACGGCAACATCATCTCGGGTTCGGTGCCGCATGACTCCGACGAGCACGGCACCCACACCTCCGGTACGATGATCGGCGGCAACGCCAGCGGTTATGATATCGGTGTGGCGCCGGGGGCAAACCTCATGCACGGTTTGGTGATCCCGGGCGGAAGCGGCAGCTTCACCCAGGTAGCCGGCGGCATGGAGTGGATCATCGATCCCGACAACAACCCGGCGACGGACGATGGCGCGCAGGTTGTGAACATGTCGTTGGGGGCCACGGGCACATACCCGGCGATGGTCGCCCCGACGGACAACATGGTTGCGGCCGGCGTGTTCCCGAGCTTCTCCATCGGCAACAGCGGCCCGTCCGCCAACACCACCGGCAGTCCGGGTAATGTCCCCAGCGCCTGCGGCGTGGGAGCGACCGATAGTTCTGACGTCATCGCGTCGTTTTCCAGCCGTGGTCCGGTGACGTGGGACTCCCCGCCGTACGTCGGCACCTATGTGAAGCCCGACATGTCGGCGCCAGGAGTCAAGATCTACTCGTCAATCCCAGGCGGAAGCTGGCAGTGGACCAGCTCGCTGGGCGACTGGAGCGGCACTTCGATGGCGGCACCGCACCTTTCCGGTACGGTGGCGCTCATGTTGCAGGCCAACCCGTCGCTCACCGTCGCAGCCATCAATCAGTTGCTCGCTCAGACGGCGATCGACCTCGGTGACGCGGGCAAGGACAATACCTACGGCTATGGCCGCGTGAACGCGTTCACGGTAGTGACCGCGGCGCTGGCCGGCGTGGGCACCTTGTCCGGCACCGTGACCAGTTCGGCCGGCGGACCGGTCGAGCACGCGAAGGTGCTGGTGACCGACACCGGTCAGCAGGTGTATACCGATGCGCTCGGCAACTACACGATGCAGCTGGTGGCCGGCGACCACACCGTCGAGTACACGGCCTTCGGCTACGGATCGCAGACGGTGACCGTCGCGGTCGTGGCCGACGAGACCACCACCCAGGACGTGGTGCTGCTGCAGCTGCCTTCCGGCGTCATCGCCGGGACCGTCACCGACGCGTCGACGGGTATGGGAGTTGCGGTGAACATCGATGTGGTGTTCGGCGGCACGGTGGTGAAAACCGGGTCGTCCGACCCCACCACGGGCGCCTTCGGCATCACGGTTCCGGTGGGCGTGTACAACCTGGTGTTCAAACCCCCGTTCCCGTACCCGATGACCGACAGGAACGGCGTCATCGTGAGCGAAGGCGTCACCACGACGGTTGACGTCGCGCTCATGCCGGCGCAGATCCTCATCGTGGACGACGACGCGGGCGCGGGTTACCAGACGTACTTCGAGCAGGCGGTCATCGCCGCCGGACGCTCGTACCTGACCGTGTCTACCCCGCCGACAGCAGCCGATATGGCGATGTTCGAAGCGGTGGTGTGGCTCACCGGCAATGACTACGGGAGCACGCTCACCGCTGCCGATGAGGCTGCGCTCGCCGCGTACCTCGATGGCGGCGGCAGGGTGTTCATCTCCGGCCAGGACATCGGTTATGACATCAGGACCGATGCCTTCTACGCCGACTACCTGCACGCGACCTACGTTCAGGACGACGTGGGGTTGGGTGCGGTCCTCGGCGTTCCGGCCAGCGCGGTCGGTGTCGGGTTCGCATTCGACATTCAGGGCGGTTCGGGTGCCAACAACCAGGCCTACCCGTCAGAGATCGACGTGATCTCTCCGGCGCAGGCCGCGTTCGCATACAACCCCGAAGTGTCGGGAGCGGCCGCGACGGCCAACCAGGTGGTGAAGGGCGGTCCCGAAGGGGATGCGATCACCAGTTCTGGCGGGGCGGCGCTCACCTTCGACAACGGGACCTACCGCCTGGTTTACTTCGCTTTCGGATTCGAGGCCATCGCGGACGCCGCCACCCGGGCGGCGGTCATGGGACGCGTCCTCGATTGGCTGCAGGGATACCCCGAGATTGCGCACACGCCACTGGGTGACACCGAAGACACGGAGCACCCGTACGTGGTGACGGCGTATATCACGTCGGATTACTTCCCGCTCGATCCGTCTACGTTCGCCGTCTTGTACGACGTTGGGAGCGGCTACTTGAGCGTTCCTATGTCGGCGACCGGCACGCCGGACGAGTACGTGGGATACATCCCGCCGCAGCCTTCCGAGACGGCGGTTCACTACTACATCTCGGCCAGCGACGTGGAAGGTCACACCACCACGAACCCAATGGGTGCGCCGACCTTCACACACACCTTCAACGTCGCCAAGGATGTGGCCCCGCCGGTAGTCACCCACGTGAAGTATGCGAACACGAACGACCTCGAAGGTCCGTATCGAATCGCTGCCGCCGCGTGGGACAATATCGGCGTGCAGTGCATGTATCTCATCTACTGGAAGAACGACCAGATTCCGCATCATCGCGCGAAGATGGAGTTGCAGCCGGACGGCTCGTACGTCGCCTGGATCCCCGGACCTTCGGTGGTCGGCGACGTTTACAACTACTATCTGTACGCGATGGACACGTCGTATTCCGGTAACGTGACGCGAGTGCCCGATGCCGGGTACTACCACTTCGAGATCGTCGAAGAGTTCGTGTGGGATTTCGAGCTCGACGACGGCGGCTTCGTGCAGACGGGTGACGTGTGGGAGTGGGGTGCGCCCACCACCGGCCCCGGCGCGGCGCATTCCGGCGCCAACCTGTGGGCAACGATTCTCGCGGGCGACTACCCCAACAGCGCCAACGCTACCCTCGACGTTCCGCAGATCACGCTGGCGGTCAGCAAGCCGTACTCCCTGCTGTCGTTCTGGCACTGGTACAACATGGAGACCAACTACGACGGCGGCAACGTGAAGATCTCCACCGATGGCGGCGCGACCTTCCAGGTCATCACCCCCGTCGGCGGCTACGACGGCACCGCCCGGACCACGAACCTGGGTATCCCGGGCGAGCCGTGCTTCACGAACCTTTCCAACGGCTGGCTGGAAGAGATGTTCGACCTGTCCGCCTACGCGGGGCAGTCGATCACTCTCCGCTTCCACTTCGGGAGCGACACCAGCGTGTACAGAGCCGGTTGGTACGTCGATGACGTGCGCCTGCGGAGCAGCGACGTGGACGACGCGGCGCCGACGATCAGCAACGTCGTGGTGCCGGCGAGCACGTTCGACACCGTGGGACCGTATCCGGCGAGCGCGGTCGTCAGCGATCTCTTCTCCGGAGTGGCGACGGTGTCTCTCTACTACACCACCAACGGTGGCACGAGCTGGGTCGAAGTGCCGATGGCGGTCGGGGCGACCCCCGGTAAATACGAGGGCGCGATTCCCGGTTTGCCCAACGGCACGAGGGTCGAGTTGTATGTGAAGGCAACCGACGTGGCTGGAAACGAAACATTCAGCCCCGCCGGCGCGCCGGCCAACACGTACGCTTTCTCGATCCTGCCCAGCGCTCCCATCCTGGTGATGGTGAGCTCCACCACCGGTGCGACGGTGGAAGAGTTCCGTGCGGCGCTGGAGGCGAACGGTCACACTGCCGACTACTGGAACATGTCCACGCAGGGTACTGCGGTCCTCAATTACCTGCAGCTCTACGAGAACGTGGTTCTCGACGAGCTCAGCTCGATTGCGACCGACGAGCAGACAGCCTACGCGGCATTCCTGCAGTCCGGCACCCGGGCCTCGAAGAAGGGATTCTTCATCCTGGGTCGTGACCTGTCGTACTACTCCGGGACACGGCCGTTCATTCAGCAGTACATGCGCGCCGACTACGTGCAGGACAACCCGGCCTGGTACGAGCTCACCGGCGAACCCGGTGAACCCATCGGGGCCGGCGAGACCTTCGTGATCTCCGGTTCCTATCCGGACGAGGTCCAGCGCTCAGCTACGTACCCGGGCGGCGAGATCGTCTACCGGTACACGGGTCCGGGGACGGCCGTCGACCGGGCTGAAATCAAAGGTGAATACGAGAAGGAAGGCAAGGAGTGGGACGGCGTCATCGCGTACGCGCCGGGGAGTCTCGACGCGGCCGCGGGCATGAAGTACAACGCCGAAACCTACCGCTCCGTCTACTTCACGTTCAACTTCGACTACGTCCAGGAGACGTGGCGGCAGGCTGGTATCATCCACCGTGTGCTCGGGTGGCTGGAATCGCCCGAGATCGTTCACACGCCTCTCACCGACACCGAGGACACGCTGTCCGCGTTTACGGTGACGGCTTCGGTGTACTCGTCCAGTCTGGATCCGTCGCGCGTGAACCTCGTATACGACGTTGGCGTCGGTCCGGTCACCGTTCTGATGGCTCCGACCGTCAACCCGAACGAATACGCCGCCCAAATCCCGGCGCAGAGCTTCGGGACCACCGTCCACTACTACATCCGCGCGGCCAACACCGACGGCAACACCAGCTATCACCCCTCGGGTGCGCCGGCTGTCCAGCACACCTTCCAGGTGACGGCCGATATCACGCCGCCGGTCATCGTCCATGTGCCGTTGCAGTCCTCAGTCGACCTCGTCGGTCCGTACACGATCGAGGCCACAATCACCGACAACGTCGGCGTGGACCCGAGTGGTGTCACCATGACCTGGCGTAAGAACGCCGGCTCGACCACGACGGTCACCATGACGAACGTTGGCGGAGATGTGTACCAGGCCAACATCTCCGGACCGGCGGTCCTCGGCGACATGTACGAGTACTACATCCTCGCTCGTGACGTGCCCGCGGTGCCCAACACAGCTCGGGATCCGCACACTGGATTCCACGCTTTCCAGATCGTGGACTTCTACGCGTGGGATTTCGAAGCCGGCAACGGCGGCTTCACCACGGTTGGGCCCGATTGGGAGTGGGGCGATCCTACGACCGGCCCGATGGATGCCCATTCGGGCGTCAACGTTTGGGCGACGAAGCTCGCCACCACCTACTCGGCGAGCTCGAACTCGAAGCTCGACTTGCCGCCGGTGTTGGTGCCGAGCAGTCACCCCTACGCGACGCTCTCGTTCTGGCAGTGGTACGCCATCGAAGCCAACTACGACGGCGGCAACGTGAAGATCTCCACGGACGGCGGTGCGACGTGGACGCTCCTCACGCCTGACATCGGGTACAACGGCACCGCCCGTACCACGAACGCCGGGATCCCCGGCGAGCTGTGCTTCACCGGGACCACCACCGGGAACTTCTGGAACAAGGTCTCCTTCGACCTCACGGCGTACAGAGGCCAGACGGTCGTGATCCGTCTGCACTTCGGAAGCGACTCCAGCGTTCAGTATCCGGGCTGGTACGTCGACGACGTGAGAATCGAAAGTGTCGACGACACCCAGGGGCCCGTTTTTGTGTCCACGACGCCACCCGCGAGCACGTTCGACACGGTCGGTCCGTACACGACGAAGACCGTGGTCAAGGACCTCTTCTCGGGTGTGTCGACGGTGACGCTCTACTACAGCACGGACAACGGCGGCAGTTGGACGACGGTCGCGATGACTCCGACCGCCAATCCGAATGAGTACAGCGGGAGTATCCCCGGCCAAGCGATGCGGACGCGGATCAGACTCTACGTGGAGGCCACGGACAACGTGCTCAACACGTCGAGAGATCCGGCAACGGCACCGGCGGCCTGGTACGAATTCGGCATCATGCCGTCGGGTGATTACCTCGTTCTTCTCGGCGGTGCCTCGCACACGACACCGCAGTTGTTCATCGATGCGTTCAATGCCATCGGCAAGACGGCAGACACGTGGGATGTCGACGACAGCGGTATGCCGAGCCTGGCGATTCTCCAGGCGTATCAGTCTGTGATTTTCGACCACAGCTCTTCCTTCACGGCAGCGCAGCAAACGGCGCTGGCGGCATACCTCGACGTGGCCGGTCCTCTGAAGAACCGCATATTCTTCCTGGGCCGTGACCTGCAGTACGGGTCGGCGGCCAGGACCTTCATGGAGAAGTACACGGGCACCGTGTACGTCAAGGATGATGCGGGCTTCAGGAGACTGCGCAGCATGCCAGGCGATCCGATCGGCGCGGACGAGAGCTTCGTGATTTCGGGTTCGTACCCGGATGAGGTGAAGCTCTCGACGCTCTACCCGGGCGCCGCCATCGTCTACCGGTACAGCGCGTTGAATACGTCGGGTATCGACTATTTCGACAACGTGCAGGACGCCAGGGAGTTCTTCGAGAAGGAAGGCAAGGAGTGGGATCCCAAGCTGTGGCCCTTCGCGCCCTCCGGCCCGGACTCCGCTGCGGCTGTGCGGTACGTCGGAACGACGCATGCGTCGGTGTACTTCGCGTTCAACTTCAGCTACGTTCAGGAGAGCGCGCGTCGCGCGGCTGTTCTCGACCGGGTGATAACCTGGCTCGACAGTAACGCGGCAGGCACGGTCGCCCTGAACCAGGCTGCAGCGAACGATACGCCCGACCTGCCCGATCGTCTCACTTTGGGGCAGAACTACCCGAACCCCTTCAATCCCAGCACGCAGATCAAGATCGGCGTGCCCGAAGGTGTCCGGGGTGATGTGAGCCTCAAGATCTACAACGTGCGCGGCCAATTGGTAGCCACCCTCTTCGAGGGCACCAAGGCGCCAGGCTGGTACACGTTTGGATGGGACGGCCGGAATAGCACCGGAGGAGTGGTATCGACCGGTGTGTACTTCGCCCGTTTTGTCAATGGCAAGACGGCGTTGACCCGGAAGATGATTCTCCTCAAGTAGCGCTATACTGACTGAGGGGCGTCCGCACGGACGCCCCTCGGCGGTAAAGCGCGCGCAGCGCGCGCAGCGTGCGGGGATTCGAGCGGACGGTTTCGATTAAGCCTTCGCTCGGATCCCCGCCGGTTTTTTGGGATTCGATCGCTCGGTCGACTACATCGGGTCGCTCGCGGGGCCGCAGCGCAGGCTTGCGGGTCCTGTCGCCGATTGTGTGTGTACATCGGGGCCGGGTCGGTCGGCCACATGGGGTCGTTCGGGCACGGCTCCCTACGACCGACCGTGCCTATCGCAGTTCCGTGCTCGACGGTCGCCTCGATTATCGGCCCGCTCGACCCCATGTGGCCAGCCGACCCGGCGTGTATAGCAGCCGCGCGGGTGGCGCCGATGG
>JBGSIK010000345.1:0-10651 GCA_041742575.1 Candidatus Krumholzibacteriia bacterium | reverse complement strand
CCACCATTCTGTTGTTTCTAGGAATGCTAAATTGCTAGACGCTGGTGCCGACTGCATCAGTCCTGGACACATCGAAAGCCGATAACATCGCCACGATGGCTGTTGCCGTTGGCGTCGTAGCTCCGTGTGCCCGTATTGCAGGTGATTGCTTCTCCGACGAAGAAGCCGCCGCGCAGCAGCCGGAATGTTTGCGTCGTAGATGGACCTTTGGGGTCAGTCGTGCCCCCTGAGGGATACGCGGAGCCGTGCCAATCCCAGCACCATTCCCCGACATTGCCGCTCATGTCGTAGATGCCGAGCTCGTTCGCGGATTTCATGCCGACGGTATGAGTGACATTTGCGGAGTTGCCGGAATACCAGGCCACATTGTCCACAGTGCTACTGCCGCTGTACGTGTATCCGTGCGTGGAGTTCCCGCCGCGGGCGGCGAACTCCCATTCGGCTTCCGTCGGGAGACGATACCCGTTTGCATTCCATTTGACGGCGTCGACATTTATGTCGAGATTCCCGCTGCGATAAACGGTGGTTTGTGTGTTGTCGGTATAGTAAACCGGCGTGAGACCCTCCTTCTCCGACCGCGCGTTGCACCACTTCACTGCGTCATACCAGTTCACCATCGTCACCGGGTTGTTCGCGCCGCTCGGGTTGGAACCGTTCTGACCCGCCGCCAGGTCGCTGTAGCCATTCGTCGACGCCCACGCTCCCACATCGGCCCAGAGCTCGTACGTCACCTCATAATTATCTATCTTGAAACCACTGATAGTGACCGTCGTTGAATTGATTTTGAATGTGCCTCCTGTAACCGTCACCATATTTCGGGAGACTGTGCCGCTGCCGGTTGTGAATGACCACACGGAACCACTTGTTACCCCGCCTTTACTGTCGTTCGCATTAACCTTCCAGTAATAGGTGGTGCTGTTGGCAAGGCCGGTGCAGGGAAAGGTTGTTGCACTCAGCGCCGTAGCGACTTGCACGACTGGGGGATTGCTGGTGTCTAGGTACACGTCATACGTTGCTGCTCCGGCGCCAGAAGTGCTCCAGCTCAGAGTAAATGTGGTTGATATGCCGGCCGCGGTATTTGCAGGCCAAGGATTCGAGAGAACAGCTGATGTTTGAGCATCGGTCGGGCTGTCTTCCGAGCATTGAAGGCAACTCATTGATACGAGAAGAACAACCAAGATCGTAGCGTATTTCATCCTTGCTCTCCCTCTATAGCCCTCCGCCACGTGGTCGATCCACGAGGAGGGCTTGTTCTAGTGGTAATGAACCGCGACCATCCCGCGGCCCCCTGACGGCACCGCGACACTGTCCAGGATATCCTACAGGAAGTCCAATCCCGTGGCAAGAACTTGCTCGGGGCGACGAAGCGCGGAGCCTGCCGACAGCCGCGCGTACCGGACACGGATGTGAGCGACCGAGTCGGACAACGGAGGTGAGATGCGAGACGGATGAACCCGGTTCAGCGGGCGTTGCCCAGCACAGACGGGAACTGAGCCCATCGCATGCTCCTTGGTAGAGGAAATTGCACAATGACACCCGGACTGCAAACGCTGGTTAGGGTCGTGACGCCATACCGTCGGAACGGCGGTGGATGCGTTCCAGCCACGCAACCGCTTTGGCAACGGTTTTGTCGGTGACATTGAGCCTCCTGGCGATGGCGGTGTCGCTTAGGCCGACTTGCTGGAGCTGGAGCGCCTTCGCAGCGATTCGCTGGTAGCTCAGCGTCGCACCGGTGTCTACGAGGGGGGTCTCAAGGGGGATCTGCGCGACGGGTCGAATTTTTTGCGTCCGTGTCCACCAATCTGTTTTCTCTCCCACTCGATATCAAGGGGCGAGTAGATATTCTGTACATTAGTCTGACCGAGGCACGAACGTTGAGTCACTTGTCGGGTCTTCGTTTCGTGCGGATAGGCACGGCTGTCCGTTTCGCTCCAAGGACCGTATTGGAGTGGCTCGACACGTTGGAGGAACACGGAGTGGACTGGCGGAGGTCAATGCGGTGTGGAGATGTCATGAAGCTAGGGCGATGGCCTCCTGAACACAGTGGCCATGTCTCGGAATAGATCGACGTACGGAAGTAAATGATTCGTCACGAGAAAAGGGTTACGGCCAAGAGGTATAAGAAAGCAGGAACACGACGGTATACCCCCCCCCGGTAACCACTTTTCAGTGTTGAGCTTACAGGCCATTTTCAGGCCGGCTATCGCGGATGTAAGCAATTGAAAAATGAGTGAGCTTGTCGTATTATCAAACAAACGGGGCGAGAACAGCGTTTGAAATTCCTTCCTCTGAAAGACTTGGGGCCAACGGTGGAGGGTCCAAGTCGATGTTCACTCTCTTCAACCGGCTTCGTTACGAAGTAGTTCAGTACAAGAAGGGACTGCCCAGCGTCGCTGGGTTCGGTATTACCGAGCGATGTAGTTTGTACTGCAAAATGTGCCGATTCTGGATCGATGGGAATCACGATGCGGAGAAAGAACTTAAGACAGATCAGATTTGCGACATGATCGACGAACTGATCGAGGATCTCGGAGTTCGGCGGATCCGGCTCGTGGGCGGCGAACCCTTTCTTCGTGGCGACACCCTCCAGATCGTCAGACACGCCAAAGCCCGCGGCATACACGTAAATGTGGTGACCGATGGTTTCGAAATCACCGAGGAGCTTGCTGATCAGATCGTCGAGTCAGGTCTGGACACCATTCGCTTCTCGCTCGACGGGGTCGGAGAGACTCACGATAAGGTCCGCGGGAAAGTGGGTTGCTACCGTAGGACTGTCGATTCCATCCGCTACATCCAGGAGGCGAAAAAAAGACGAAGTGTCTCGCATCCAGAGGTGCAGATCTTTTCTGTCATCACCAAGATCAATTTCGACCAAGTCTTGCCTCTTTGGAACGAGAGCAAGACGACGTTGGCGCCGAGCCGCTACCTCTTTGGACCAGTGTTTGAAGCCACCCCGAAGATGGTAGAGGAGAGTATCTGGAACGGGAAGCAGCTCTTGGACGACCACTACATTCCGATCGGCAAGTCGCTTCAGCTCAGCGACGAACAGCGAGGCGTTTTCGATTCTCACGTGCGGCAGATTTCCGGCAAGCAAGAATCACAAGTGCTGAGGACAATTCTAAACTGGTTGACGCGTGTGTTCTTCAATACGACCAGGTGCCCCGACTCGAACAGCATTCAAATCGACATGGTCGGACACGTGCTGTTTTGCTCGGTCTTCACGAACTATAGCTACGGAAAGTACCCGGAGACGCCGGTTAAGCGTATCTGGTTCAGCCATAAGCACGCTGAGTTCATCCGGAGAATTAACACCGGAGGCTCTTTCTCAATCTGCGATGAGATCTGTGGGCGGACAACGCGGTACTACGTGGGCAACCCCAGGCAGCTTGCGAGAAACCTCCTTATGCGTATGATCCCTTCGCCTCTAAATTCCAGGAAAGCAAAATTGTTCCGTTTCGAAACACCGGATGTTGAAATCAAATCTCACAACGAAGTGATGGAAAAGGTCCGTGCATGGAGGGCCGGGGTGGGCACGAAAGGCAAAGCCGACAGCGCCGGCAAGTGTTGAGCTCCAAAAACCTCGGTGCGTTTGCACCGCCTTCAGACCTGATCTACGCGACGATCTGAGGGCATGGCGTGCCGGCCAGAAAATGATCAATAGCGAGCTATTGAGGTCAACGAAAACGGGAGAGAATGGCTGAATCGGAGGATCTACCGCGATAAAGATGTTGAGCCGGCACTGGAACTGCTGTGGCCGCTACACCGTCAGACACCCTCTGCAGAGACCACTGCACTCGCGCTTCAGTGACGCGTAGGAGTCAAGCCGTGAAGCGCCTGTTGATGATCAGTTACTTCTATCCCCCTATGGGTGGTGGTGGCGTCTTCCGGTGTCTGAAGCTGAGTCGGTATCTTCCTGGATTCAACTGGGAGCCTGTAGTTCTTTGCGGTCGCCCAGAGGACTACTGGGTCCGCGACGAGTCGTTGCTTTCCCTTGTGCCAGAGAATCTTCAGGTCCATCGGGTGGGGGGCCTGACGGGACTATCGATCCTCCGTCGAATAAGGAGAAGTGGCTTGCCCTGTGGGACAACCCGCTCAAGTGCATGCTTTCGCTTTCTCCGAGCTCTCTCGAATTTCTTGGTTCTTCCAGATTCCTACGCTGGTTGGATCGACCCCGCACTCAGTGTGGGGCGCCAGTTGCTCAAAGAGGGGAGCTTTGATCTTATATTCAGCAGTGGACCACCGGATTCCACACACCTCGTTGGCTTGCGCCTAGCGCGGGAAAGCGGTTTACCCTGGGTCGCTGACTTCCGGGACCCCTGGTTCAACCTTCACATGAGAAAACCACCTACCGTCCTGCATCGGATTCTGCACCAGCGCATGGAAGCCAAGGTTCTTGCCCAGGCCGAGCCTGTTACCGTCACCGAGGGCTGGCAGCACTTGCTACAATGTCGTCGCGGGCTACCCGTGCACCTTATCCGCAACTGTTTCGATCCCAGCGATTTCGAGAATCTACGCCCGCAAAAAGGGGAAGATGGACTGTTCTTCGTGCACACGGGAACATTGAGCCTTGACCGCTCGAGCATAACGTTTCTCAAGGGCCTGGCGAGTTTGCTGAAGTTGCGACCGGATCTGCGAAGTACCCTACGAATCGATTTCCTCGGCCCCCGCGAGAGCGAGAACGACAAGGCTCTTCGGGAGACGGGTCTCAGTGATATCGTCCGATTCCGTGAACCGGTGTCCCACCGGGAGGCTCTCTCTCTGCAGTGTTCCGCGGACTTGCTTCTCCTGCTGCAGCAGAGCGATCCCCGCTATGTAGATCTGGTTCCAGGGAAACTCTACGAATACATGGGTGCAGGCAGGCCTATTTTCGCAGTGGGGCAGGGGCGGGAGGTCTCGTCGCTCCTGGAGAAGCATGGCTTGGGTTGGATGAGCAAACCGGACCCGGAGGCTGTGGCGGCTACGCTTGACAAGGCGATCAACCAGATTAGAACGGGCTGGAAACGGGCGGAGGGAGAGCTGTCTCAATACCAATGTTCCCATCAGGCAGCACAGATGGCGGAGGTTTTTGACTCCCTGGTAATGGGCCGAAACTGAAGCCGAATCGCGAGTCGAGAAGCTGTCCGTATCGCCGGTGCAGCGAGCGATACGATCATGCTCCAGTATTGCGAGCGATAGACGTAACGAGCTCAACCTCGCGCGCGATGCGCTCTTCGACGCGCTGGAACTTGTCGGCCACGAGCGCACGCGCCTTCTGTCCCAGACTTTTGCGCAGCGATTCATCGGTTGCCAGACGGCACATCGCTTCGGAAATTGAATCCGCAGACGGCTGACCGACAAGGAGGCCGGTCCGCTCGTGCTGCACTACGGTAACGGTGTCTCCGCTATCCACGGCCACGCACGGCACGCCGGAAGCCATGGCCTCGATGGTGGCGTTGGTCATATTGGTGCGTCTCGACACCGACACGGCGAAGTCGGCCGCAGCAAACACAGGGCCAAGAGCATCTCGCGTGACGTGCCCGGCGAAGCGAACCCGATCGGGCACACCGGCGAGCCGCACCCGTTCCTCGACCGTACTGCGGGACGGTCCGTCACCCACGAAGACCAGATAGAGCGCCGGTACCCGCGCTGCGGCATGAGCGAACGCGTCGACCAGCTGTTCCAGGTTCTTCTCAGGTGACAATCGGGCAACACTCATGGCGACGACCGCATCGGGCGAAAAGCCCAACTGCCGCCTGAACTCCCAGCCCGCTTTGCCGTGGTCAACCGCCGGGATGTCGAAGCCGTCGCGCCAAAAATGAAGACGGTCCGGAGGCACGCCCAGCCGCCTCGCAACGAGATCTCCTCGCGAGCCGTCGTCGTGCATAATAAGTGCGGCGCACGGAGTACGCAATGCCAAGACCTCCGGAAAGTTTGCGTAGAAGCGAAGCGGATTGCGAATGCGGCCATCGTCGTGCATGTGGAGAATCAATGACTGGCCAAACAGGCGTGTGACGTTGGGAACTCCGCAGGAGCGTGCCACTGTATGGGCCACCGGCGTCGCGTGTGCACCGAGGCCGATCACAACATTCGGATGGCGGCGCTGCGAGACGCTGCCTGCAGCTGCTGCCATCTTGCGGCGGAAGCTTGCATAGCGCCGCAACTGCAGCACCAAGCCGACGGGACCGCCCGGACCGACGTCTAGCGGATCAACGTCGAAAGGTACCCGCGTCAATGTCATATCATGGTAGCGTTCCTCTTTGGCATCTCTGCCCGGCATTACGACGTCCACGTTGTGTCCGTGATCGACATATGCGTGCGCGGCGTGAAAAAAAGAGGCCACGCCGGATAACTCCCCCATGCTCCAAAAGGAGTCGAACGCATATACGACCAGAACGTTCATTGCCGTAGCTCGATCGCTAGACGCTCCCGTACCAGATCGACCATCGCCCTTTCTCTTCCGAGAACACCGTCCGTCTTGCCATTTTTGAACTCACGATAATGTTATCATATCACAAATCTCATGTTGTTCATGCTCCTACGCACACGTCTCCCTGCGCAGAAGTCTCGCCGTGCGCTTCGTTTGGAGAACTTGGCGCTGCGCCATCAACTGAATGTTTTGCCGCGACATGCGGAAGAAGCTACGCTCAGAGAATCGAAGCAGGCTCCTTTTTGGGTCATTCTCACGAGAATGTTGAAAGGTTGGCGATTGCCGTTCTCGCCCGTCCATCCCGAGACTGTAGTGGTTATTCAGGCTCTTTCCGATCGGCTAGTTCGATACCCAGAGCTTGAAGAAGCGCGATCACCGCCCGTGGGGGGCCACAGGCAGTCGATTCCACGCCCGAATCACGTCGAGGACGATCTGAGGCACACCCGTAGGGATGACGTTGCGCTCAGCCAGGTTGTCCTCGGGCACGCCTGGGGCACACGACGTAGCATCGACTGTGTATGGGATGTGTTCGGAATGTGTTCGACCTTCGAGAGGGGATTCGGACGCTAACTCGTTGTCGGGGGATTCGTTGTTCGCGATCTGTACCGCTTCGGTATGGGAAGTGTCGCTACCTGTCGAGTCGTCCTCCAAGGGCTGACGCGGGTTCGATTCCCGCTGCCTCCACGAGTTATTTGCTCCTCGCTTGTGGGGCCTCACGCTCGAACCGAGCTCATCCCTGGTTCAAATCCCGTCGGTCACGCCTTTCTTTACTTTATAAACGCACCCTTCCACAATTTCTCAAGGAACGTCTTCCAGGGCATGATACGTATGGGCCCGATTACTCTCTCTTTGCTTTCTGTACAAACCACGATCGCGTGTTTCGGTGAAAATTCCTCGACAAACGCCGAGAGAGCAGTCAGGTCCCTGGTGTCGACGCGGGAGGTCCCTTTCACTTCGATTGCGACTTCGCCGCCCGCGAGAACGAAATCCACTTCCAAACCCGTCTTGGTCCGCCAGAAGTTGATGTCGTAGTCGAGTTCCGAGTGCGACCTGTGAGCGACAAGCTCCATAAAAATAAAATGCTCCATCGCCCTCCCGAATGGCTCGCCTCTTGGTTCGGGGATTCTGCGATTCACGATCGCCCCGGCAACGCCGACGTCGAACAGGTAGAACTTCGGCGCCCGCCCGATAACCTGTCGACTTTGGCGTTTCTTGAATGGCGTGACGAAATGCCCCAGCAGCGTATCGACGAGGATCTGGTAGTACTCCTTGACGGTCTTGGAGTCGACCCCGCAATCTCTGGCAATATTCGAGTAGTTGGTAAGTTCTCCGTGAGAGTATCCCATCGCGTCGAAGAATCTGGAAAACGCGGGGATGTTTCGTGTCAGTCCTTCGTCGAATACCTCCTCCTTCAGGTAATCGGTTACATATGCTTTCAACGATTTGCGATAATCATTCCGGAGGTAGTGAATGGGGATCAGACCGTGGTTAAGGGCTCTCAATAAATCAACCTCTCCGAGTTCCGGGGAGACAAGAGGAAACATCTCATATCGCCACGCCCGTCCGCCCAGGAGATTTGCTTGTCCTCTCTTTAGCTTTCTCGCGCTCGAGCCGCAAAGAATAAATCGAAGACCCTGGTTTTCAATCAACCAATGCACTTCATCCAATAAATCAGGTACCTTTTGTACCTCGTCGAGGATGACAGGCCGGCTGAGTGCGTCCGGATCCTTGGCAAGAAGCTGTTCGCGAAGCAGCGATGGCCGCTTTGAGAACTCAAGTACCAGCTCTGTTTTCAGGAAATCGAACACAATACTGTCGGCGAACGCAGTCTTCAGATATGTAGATTTCCCGGTTTTTCTTGGACCCCAGAGAAACGCGGATTGGCCTTCTGGCAGCGTGAGCTGGAGTATTCGTCGGAAGTTTGGCATTGGAATCGACTCCTTGTTGGTATCGCTAATTAGGAGCATATTCCGAACTGGTAAGCCTGTCAAGAACGAAGAATCTGAGTGGACTGCCTTCGGTGGTCTCGAATCAATGGGCGAGCGTCTCCAAAATGTCTCCATGACTGGGGTGGAACCCAGGGGACACCAGTGAATGGGAGAGGACTTCGGGAATCAATCTAACCGTCGATTTCAAAACCGATAACGACCGAACTCGCGCGCCATCAATCAGTTAGTGTTAAACATGCAAGTTGGTCGTGAGGTCTGGCGTCGAGTGCCGCACAAGCGTAATGGCCTCTTTGAGTCGCGTCCGACACTACTTCACGAACACGGCCTTCTTGACCAGTTCGCCCTGGCCCGTTCGCACACGCACGAAGTACACCCCGGAAGCGACAGATTCCCCAGCGTCGTTGTCCCCGTTCCACTGGATCTCGTGATAGCCGGGCCCCCTGTCTTCCCTGAGCAGGCGCTTCACGCGAGCCCCCGCTACGTCGTAGACGTCCAGCTCGACGGTTCCGACCGTTCCCAACTCGAATCCCACGCGCGTCGTCCCGTTAAACGGGTTGGGAAAAACGCCGAGCGTCAGCGAACTACGTTCTTCGACCGTCTTGAGCACCCAGCCGTCCGGATCGATGGCGATCGAAGCGACCGGCCGCCCCAGCGCGAAGTGGTACTCCTGGGCGGTCTCCGAGCTCCACACCGTGATCGTCGTGTCGCCGCCCTCCCAAAAGAAACGGATATCGAGCGGCATACGGAAGACTTGTTCGGACTGAAGCTGCCGGAGGCCCAAGAACACCGTGCCGGCGCTCCCGCTTCCCGACTGCGTCCAGTAATACGCCCATCGAGGCTGGCCCTCACCGTACACCCACTCATCGAAGAACCAGGAGAGATCTCCCCCGTGGTACTCCTCGCAGACGCTCTGGAAATCCGCCGTCGTCGCGTTCTTGTAACCGAATCTCGCTTCGGAACCGTACGCCCGGAGCGCGTCGAAGAACGGCGCCTGCCCCATCACGTGGCGGAGCATGTGGAGCACCCACGCGCCCTTCCAGTACACCGTGGTGCCGAAGAGCGCATCCGGGTCGTAGACCGTGCCCCGGAATCCCCACGACAGCTGCCGCGCCGCCATGTAGTCGCGGTACGCCTCGAAGCCGCCGACGTGTTCGGTCCATAAGGCCTCGGCGTACGTGGCAAAACCCTCGTTGAGCCACACATCCGCCCACTCGGCCGGCGTCACCAGATCGCCCCACCACTGATGGGCGAGCTCATGGGCGACCACGCGGTCGTACCCGCCTCTGCGTGACACGTAAAAGCTACCCATGCTCGTACAGGTCTGGTGTTCCATGGCCCCCGACCACGCGAATTCGGCCATCCCGTACTTCTCGTCGACGAACGGGTAAAGCCCGAACAGTTCAGAGAAGTGTTCGATCATCGGCACCGTCATCGCGAAGCCGATCCGCGCGGCGTCGAGATGCTCGGGATATACGAAGTACGTCACCTCCATCGAATCCGAGGGCGCGGGACGGAAGTACTCACGGAAAACCTCGTAGTTCGACACGGCGAGAGAAACGAGATACGTGGCGATCGGATAGTTCTCGCGCCATACGTAAGTCTTCCTCGCGCCGGGCAGGATCACCTCGTCTTCCAGCACGCCGTTCGATGCGACGATCAGCGTGTCGGGAACCGTCACGCGAAGCCGCGCCGTGGCCTTGTCGTCCGGCACGTCCTTGCACGGCCACCACGCGCGGGCGAAAAAGGGCTCGCTGATCGTGTAGATCACGACCTGGTTTCGCGGGTCGACAGTGGGCCCGTGCCTGCCGAACGTGAAGGCCGCGGTAGTCAGATAGGTGTTCTCCGCCGCCGGATTGCCGGCGTAATCGATGTCGACGTGAATCGTATCGCCGATCCCGTAGGGGGTCGAGAGCGATACCGTGATGAGGTCTTCGGCATGCGTGAAGGGCGCGGGATATCCGTTCTCGCGCACTGCGCTGACCGTGAGCCCGCCCAGAAAATCGAGCACGAGACTCGAAGGGTCCTCCGCGAGGGCGGCGGCGATGAGCGACAACGTGCCGGATATTTCCTCGTTCTCCACGTCGATGTCGAGCATCAACTCGTAATGGAGCGCGTCGTAGTTCGCCTGGTCGACCTGCGCCTTTTTAGTCCGCTCGGCCGCAGCGCGCTCGCGGACGCCCCACTTCCGGAACAGCTCCTGCTTGGCGAATTCCTCGGGAGTGACGGGGCGGCCTTCCTGGCCGAAAGCTGGTCCGCGCAGGGCGGCAAAACCGAGCGCGGCTGCAAGTAAAACGAC
>JBGSIK010000344.1:0-3045 GCA_041742575.1 Candidatus Krumholzibacteriia bacterium | reverse complement strand
GCTCTTCCGATCTCCGGGGCAAAGGCGGGCGTGTGCCGGTCATGGTGTCCGGCACGGTGACCGACGCCAGCGGCCGGACGCTCTCCGGCCAGACTCCGACCGCGTTCTACGCCTCGGTCGCCCACGTCAATCCCCTGAGCGTGGGCCTGAACTGCGCGCTGGGGTCCAGACAGTTGCGGCCGTTCCTGCAAGAACTGAGTCACGTGAGCGATTACCCGGTGAGTTGCTACCCCAACGCCGGGCTCCCGAATGAATTCGGTCAGTACGACGAAACGCCCGAGATCATGGCCAGGGAGATCCGAGGCTACGCCGAAAGCGGATTCGTGAACATGGTGGGGTCGTGCTGCGGGTCCACTCCGGATCACACCCGCGCCATCGCGGCTGCAGTGGCGGGCATGCCCCCGCGCGAGAGGCCCGAACCGAGACGGAACACGCTCCTAAGCGGCATGGAGCCGCTCGAGATCCGGCCGGATTCCAACTTCATCAATGTCGGCGAACGTACCAACGTCGCCGGATCGGCGAAGTTCCGAAACTTGATCCGCGAGGGAAAATACGAGGACGCGCTCTCCGTGGCGCGCCAGCAGGTCGAGGACGGCGCGCAGATGATCGACGTCAACATGGACGAAGGCATGCTGGACGCCGAGGCGGCGATGCGCCGGTTCTTGAGCTTCGTCGCCGCGGATCCGGACATCGCCAAAGTGCCGGTGATGATCGATAGCTCCAAGTTCAGCGTCATCGAAGCGGGGCTCCGGTCCGCCCAGGGCAAGTGCGTGGTCAACTCGATCTCCCTCAAGGAGGGCGAAGAGGTTTTCCTCACCCACGCGCGCACGATCCGCAAGTACGGCGCGGCCGCGGTGGTGATGGCTTTCGACGAACACGGGCAAGCGGACACCGTGCAGCGCAAGGTGCAAATCCTCGAACGCGCCTACCGCCTCCTCGTCGATGACGTGGGGTTCCCGCCTCAGGATATCATCTTCGACCCCAACGTTTTCGCGATTGCCACCGGAATCGAGGAGCACAATGTCTACGCCGTGAATTACATCGAGGCCTGCCGCGAACTGAAGCGCCGCTTCCCGCTCTCGCATGTGAGCGGCGGTGTGAGCAACGTGTCGTTTTCCTTTCGCGGCAACGAGCCCGTGCGGCGAGCGATCCACGCCGTGTTCCTCTACCACGCCATCAGCGCGGGCATGGACATGGGCATCGTGAACTCCGGACAGCTAACGGTTTACGAGGATGTTCCCAAGGACCTCCTGGCGGCAGTCGAAGATGTCGTCCTCAACCGCCGCGCCGATGCCACCGACCGGCTGGTGGCCATGGCGGAATCGGTGAAGGGCGTGGAAGCAACGAAGAAATCGGACCAGGACTCGTGGCGCGCGGCGCCGGTGAGCGAACGCCTGAGGCACGCCCTCGTGAGCGGGATCGCCGATTTCATCGATGCGGACGTCGAGGAGGCCAGGCTTCAGGCCGCACACGCGATCGATGTGATCGAGGGGCCGCTCATGGAAGGCATGAACGTCGTGGGCGAACTCTTCGGCTCGGGCAAGATGTTCCTGCCTCAGGTCGTCAAGAGCGCGCGCGTCATGAAGAAGGCGGTCGCCCTGTTGGTTCCGTTTATCGAGGCCGAGAGGAAGTCGAGCGGAGCCGGCTTGAGATCGAATGGGAAGATCGTGCTCGCCACCGTGAAGGGCGATGTCCACGACATCGGCAAGAACATCGTGGGCGTCGTGCTCCGCTGCAACAACTTCGACGTGATCGACCTCGGCGTCATGGTGCCCTTCCAGAAGATCCTGGACACGGCCGACGCCGAGGGTGCCGACGCCATCGGTTTGAGCGGTCTGATCACGCCGTCACTCGACGAGATGATGACGGTCGCGCGCGAGATGCAGGGCCGGGGGATGGACTTGCCGTTGCTCATAGGCGGTGCCACCACGTCGGTCGCGCACACTGCGGTCAAGATCGATCCTCAGTACGAGCACCTCGTCGTCCACGTCACCGACGCTTCCCGCGCAGTGGGCGTCATGAGCGAGATCATGAACGAGGCCGCGCGTCCGACGTTTACCGGCCGCACCAAGGATCAGTACCGGAAGCTGCGCGAGGCGCGCGCCGGCCAGGCGACCGGTCGGAAGCTGCTGTCGATCGACGAGGCGCGCCGGCGGCGGGAGTCTTTCGATTGGCGGATCACAGTCTCACCCCCGCCAACCCTCCTCGGCACCCGCGCGTTCGATGACTATCCCATCGAGGATCTCATCACGCGCATCGACTGGACGCCGTTCTTCCAGACTTGGGAAATGAAGGGCCACTACCCCGCTATCCTGCAAGATCCGAAATACGGCATCGAAGCGATCCGTCTCTTCAACGATGCGCAAGCGTTCCTGCGCCGGATCGTCGCCGAGAGACTCTTCTCCGCCCGTGCGGTGATCGGGCTCTTCCCCGCCGCCGCCCGCGGAGACGACATCGATGTCTACGACGCCGCGGGTGATCGTTCGAAACTCCTTACCAGCTTCCACTTCCTCCGCCAGCAGGCGGACAAGTCCGACGGGCGGCCCAATTTCTGCCTGGCCGATTTCGTGGCGCCGGCGGGATCCGGCGAGCAGGATCACATGGGGGTTTTCGTGGTCGCCGCAGGATTCGGGCTTGGGGATCTGGTGGCGCACCTGGAGGCCGACCACGATGACTACACCGCGATTCTCGCCAAAGCTCTGGCCGACCGCCTGGCCGAAGCGCTCGCGGAACGCATGCACGAGCGCGTTCGCCGGGAGTTTTGGGGTTACGCGGCCGGAGAACATCTCTCCAACGATCAGATCATCGGAGAAGAATACCAGGGGATCCGCCCCGCCCCGGGATATCCGGCCTGTCCCGAACACTCGGAGAAGCGGTTGATCTTCGATTTGCTGGATGCGGAAAGGCGGATCGGCGTGAAGCTCACGGAGAACTTCGCGATGTCGCCGGCGGCCGCCGTCAGCGGCTTCTATTTCTCCCACCCGGGATCTCACTATTTCGGCTTGGGAAAGATCGGCCGCGACCAGGTCGAGGACTACGCGCGAC
>JBGSIK010000343.1:0-2810 GCA_041742575.1 Candidatus Krumholzibacteriia bacterium | reverse complement strand
GGCCCTCCGGCTGGCCGTCAGGCGTCGCCCCGACGCGAATGGCGGCCGCAGTGCTTACCACCTGCCGGCGGAGCTGCTGCCGTTCGCGATGTACGCGCTCACCGTGGTGGCAATCAGCACCCGGCAACGCCTCGTGTATGTGCACCACATCGCCGACCTCTTTCCTGCCCTCACGGTCGTGGCTATGTCCGCGTTCGTGGTCGCGTCGCGGATGATGTCGCCCCTGGTCAGGAAGGCGGGTGTCATCCTGGCGCTCGTGGTCGTGGCGCTTTGCGCCCTCTCCGCCGCGAACCCCGACCCCGACGTGGTCGGCCCCCAGGAACATCCCGGCTTCCTGGGCGTGCGCGATTTCCTCCAGCAGCATGAGGGTGCGCGAACGTACTATTACTACACCTACGCGATGCAGTATTACCTCCCCACTGCGATCGTGGGCGGCGGCACCGAACGACATTGGACTCGCGAGAAACTGCAGGTGCTCAAGAACGGCAACTTCGATTTCATCGTGTGCGACTGGTCGATGTTCGACCCGGCCTACCCGACGGTTGAGGCCGTTGCGGACGGGCTCGCCCCCGAGTTCGAGGTCAAGCACACCGTTCTCCACCACCGCACCGGTAACCCCGTCGCCTGGATATTCGGTAGATCCTGACGCGCCGCGTCCGGCTTTGCGCCGGCAAAGCGCCCCCCGGCCCGATCGAAAAAAAGCGGGGCGGCCGTTGAGGACCGCCCCGCCCGATCGGGACACATATGCCCGGATGTCCGGAGCCCCGAGCCTACTTGGGGGCCTTCACGGGATCTTTCGGACGCGCCGGGAGACGCTTCGGATCAGCCGCCATCATCTTAGTGACTTCCTGGATGGCCCGTTCGAGCTGCGGGTCCCGGCCCTCGATGACCGACTTGGGATCGTTATCGACCTCGATGTCCGGCGCCACACCGTAGTTCTCGATGTCCCACTGCCCTTCCGTATTGACGAAACCGAATTCCGGCACGTAGACGCCACCGCCATCGATGAGCGGGCCGTGCCCGGAGATGCCGACCACACCGCCCCACGAGCGCTTGCCGATGATGGGACCGAGGCCGGCCTTGCGGAACATCGCCGGGAAAATGTCTCCGTCCGATGCGGACGTCTCGCTGAGCAGGCAGACCATGTGACCATGGAACACGGTGCCCGGGTAGGGGGCCGCGAATTCGCCGTTACGCGAGTAGTCGACGCTCAGGATCTTCCGGCTGAGCCGCTCGATCAACATTTGCGACACATTGCCGCCGCCGTTGCCGCGAACATCGACGATCAGCCCTTCTTTCCGGATCTGGCCGTAGTACCACTTGATGAACTCGCGGATGCCGTCCGATCCCATATCGGGGACGTGGAGGTAGCCGACGCGTCCGTCGGTGGCTTTATCGACCTTCTCCTTGTTCTTCGTCACCCACTCGAGGTAGACCAGGTCCCGTTCCGATTTGATCGGATTGAACGTCACCTCACGGGCGCCCTTCTCCTCGGGTTTCGAATTGACGGTAAAGGTCACCGGGTGGTCGGCCTTGTTGCGGAGCATTTGATACGGGTTGTCTTTCGCCGTCAGCGGTTCGCCGTTGATCGCGAGCACATAGTCCCCTTCGCGGGCGTCGACGCCGATCTCGGTGAGCGGGGCCCGGTATCGCTCTTCTTCGTTCTGTCCGCGATAGATCTTGGCGATGCGGTAGCGCCCCGCCTTCTCGTCGAGCTCCAAACGCGCGCCGGGCAACGCCACCGGGGTCCGATCCGGAATTTCGTAATCGCCGGCTTCGATGTACGCGTGGGAGACGGTGAGTTCGGCGATCATCTCGCCTATCACGTAGTTCAGGTCCGAGCGGTGGGCGACGTGCGCCAGGAGGGTGCGGTAGCGGTCACCGATGGCCTTCCAATCGTAACCGTGCATGTTGGCCACGTAGAAATAGTCGCGGAACCGCCGCCAGACCTCGTTGAAAATCTGCGCCCACTCCTCCGCCGGCACGCGATCCACTTGCAGCCCGGCGGTCGATACCGTCTTCGCCTCTCCCGGTTTCGGCGCAGCATCGTAGAGCTTGAACGCGCCGGATTGCCGCACCAACACCTTCTTTCCATCGCGCGACACCGAGAAGCCGGAGATGTCCTCGGCGATCGTGCTCTCCTTGCGTTCCTTCATTTCGAAGATACGGAGGGACGATTTCACGTCGCCTTCGCGGCCGTAGTAGAAGGCGCCCCCGCGCCCGTAGAGGAGATGCCCTTCGATGGCCGTCAGTCCGTAGTAGTTGTCTTCTTCGACGGGCACCTGGGCGACACGATCCGCCAGGCCCTCGAAGTCGATCTTGATGTATTCCTTTTTCTTTTCCTTTTCCTTGTCCGCGTCCTTGTCCTTCTTTTCCTTGTCCGCTTCTTCCTTCTTCCGGTCCTTGCCGTCCTTCCCCTCTTCATCCACGGTGACCTCGTCGCTTTGCGGCGGGAACGGGTGCTTGACATCCTTCCGCAGCGAAAGCGCGTAGATCCCCGTCTCGCGGTCGACGACGTAGTTCCACTCATAGCTGTCGATCTGGGGCTGGAACATCCGATCGCTCATGTAGTATAAGTAGTCGCCCTTCGGATCCCACGTCGGATTGAACTCGCTGAACATCTCGTCGGTGATGCGGTGGAGCTTGCCCTCCTGGACGCTCCAGATGTAGAGCGAATTAAATCCGTTGGGATCGCTCAACGAGAACGCGAGGTGCCCTCCGCAGGCTGACCAGCTGTAGTCGAGCACGAGGTTCTGCTTCTCATCCGCGATCTCCTGCTTCTTCTTCGTCGCCACCTCCAGGAGGTAGAG
>JBGSIK010000342.1:0-2716 GCA_041742575.1 Candidatus Krumholzibacteriia bacterium | reverse complement strand
ATCCCTGCAGGAGGTGACCATGGGATTCTTCCAGAGATTCATATGGATATTCACGGCACCGGCCAGGGTTTTCGCGGATATCCGCGAAGGCCGGGCCCCGTGGTGGCAGCCGTGGATCTGGATGTCGCTCATAACCGTGATCACGGCCTTTTTCGCCAAGCCGATCCAGATCGCGGGCATGGAACTCAATCCGAACAACCTCCCCCCGGAACAGGTGGAGAAGCAGTTGGAGATGTTCGAGAAGTACGGCCAGTGGTTTCAGATCGGGCTCACTCCGGTCATTCTTCTCGTGGTGAGTCTCATCGTCGCCGGTCTCACCTACATCGTGGTTTCGGTCCTCTGTTCCAAGGCCAATTTTATGAAATTTCTCAAGATAACCCTGTACGCCGGAATCGTGAGCAGTCTCTCCACGGTGGTGTCCACGGCGGTGCTGCGCATGAGGGGCGTGGATGCCATCCGCACCATCGATGACGCTCGATTCTCGATCGGGCTGGGATTCCTGGCGCCGGAAGAGGGCAGTCTCGCCCGGGCGGCGCTTTACAGTTTCGATTTCTTTGCGATCTGGTCGTTGGTTCTGGTGGTGCTGGGGCTCATGCACGTTTTCGGGATGCAGGTCCGGCAAGCCGTATACTGTGTCATCCCGATGTGGCTCATCAGCGTGGCCATGTTGACCATTCAGGAGGCGGTGGGCGGCATCGGGTAGGGCCCCCGACGCAATTGACACCCGGGTCGGCCGGATGCTAAAATCGTCGGCTAAAACCGAATAAAATCAATGACCTAATGAACGGGGCCCGCGGCGCGTCGGAGGGAGACGTTCCGACCGCTGCCCGACGTGAGCTTCGGGGAGAAGCGAAGGGAAGCGGGACTTCGAGGAGGAGAAGCACGGTGAAGGAATACGCGCCTGAGAACATCCGGAACGTGGCCATCGTCGGGCATCAGGATTCCGGTAAATCGACACTGTCCGAAGCGTTGTTGTTCACCGCCGGGGCGATCGGCCGCATGGGCACGATCGAGGACGGAAACACGACCATGGACAGCGCCCCTGAAGAGATCGACCGCAAGATCTCGATACAATCGGGAGTCGCATTCTGCGAGCACAAAGGCACCAAGATCAACATCGTCGACACGCCCGGCTACGAGGACTTCGTCGGCGAAGTCCTGTGCGGCCTCGACGTGGTCGAGAGTGCGATCATACCCGTGCGCGCGGATGGCGGCGTCGAAGTGGGAACGGAGAAGGTCTGGGGGTTCGCGCGGCACCGGGGTCTTTCCGTGATGCTGGTCGTGAACAAGATGGACAAGGAGCACGCGGACTTCGAACGGTGCGTCGAGCAGGCGAAGGAGGCATTCGGGGCCAACGTCAGGATATTTCAGCTTCCGATAGGTCAGGGCGAGTCGTTCCGCGGCGTGATCGATCTGGTGCATTACAAAGCCTACGAGTGCAGCAAAGACGGCAAAGGGGTCTCGAAGGAAATCGGCATTCCGGCCGATATGGAGGACCGTGCCCGGGAGCTGCACCGAGAACTGCTCGAGACCGCGGCGGAAGTCGATGAAGCGCGCATGGAGAAGTATCTGGAAACGGAGACGCTCTCGCCCGAGGAGATTCTGGATGGACTGGCCGCGGGCGTGGCCGCGGGGGAGGTATGCCCGTTGTATTGCCTCTCGTCCCTTCGCAACGTGGGCAGCACCCCCATGCTGGACGGCATCGTCGATTTCCTTCCGTCTCCGGCGCGCCGGCCGAGAGTGGTCGACGGCAAGGCGCTGGAGGTGAACAGCTCCCTGCCCGCGGCGGCGTATGTGTTCAAGAACGCCACCGACGCGCACGTGGGAGACATGTTGTGCGTGCGCGTGTTTTCCGGCTCGCTCTCCGGCGGCAGCGACGTGGTCAACACCACTCGGGACACGACTGAACGTCTCGGCCAGGTCTACGTGGTGCGGGGCAAGCAACGTGAAGACGTGGCGAAACTGCCCGCCGGCGATCTCGGCGCCGTGGTCAAGCTCAGGTCCACCAAAGTGCGGGACACGCTGTGCAGTAAGGCGCGCCCGGTCAAGTTCACGCCGACCGAGCTCCCGAGACCGTCGATCTCCTCGGCGATATACTGCGCGACCAAGGGCGACGAGGACAAGATGAGCACGGCGCTCAGCCGGCTGCGCGACGAGGACCCGTGTTTCGAGATCACGGTGGACGGCGAGATCAAGCAGACGCTCATCTCCGGACAGGGCGAACTCCATCTCGATGTCATCGTGGGCCGGCTCAAATCGCGATTCGGCGTGGAGGTCAACCTGGAGAAACCGCGGATTCCGTACCGGGAGACCATCACCAGGTCATCGGAAGCCCAGGGCCGGCACAAGAAGCAGACCGGCGGGCGCGGGCAGTTCGGCGACGTGTGGATACGGTTGGAGCCGCTGCCCCGCGGCGAGACCTTCGAGTTCGTGGACGGGATCGTCGGCGGCGTGGTGCCGGGCAAGTACATACCGGCGGTGGAGAAAGGCGTGGTCGCTGCCATGCAGGACGGGATTCTGGCCGGTTACCCCGTTGTCGGTGTGAGGGCCACCCTCTACGACGGCAGCTACCACAGCGTGGATTCGTCCGAGCTCGCGTTCAAACTGGCCGGCATACTCGCGTTCAGGAACGCAGCGGCGAAGTCGGGTGCGGTGCTGCTCGAGCCGATTCTCAACGTTCAGGTCAAGGTCCCCGAGGAGTTCATGGGGGACGTTA
>JBGSIK010000341.1:0-2553 GCA_041742575.1 Candidatus Krumholzibacteriia bacterium | reverse complement strand
TGTGCTACAACAGCTTCGCCGATCGGGGCGGCGCGCGGGAGCTGTACGGGGCGTTGGTGGAGCGGTACCCGGAGGACGTGTGGGTTGACTTCGCCCGGGAGCAGGCACGGTTGTTGGCTTAACGGCCGGCCCGGTGGCCGTGGGAAGCTGCGGGGCTGGGTGGTCGAAACAGCGCTTGCGGTTATTCGGACTTTGCCGGTAATATTCAGGGCGAGCGAGTGGACCGCGGTACATTAGGCGATCGATTTCCGGTTCGAACGGGGCGGCGGAGGTGGTGGATGATGTCGGAGCGAATCTCGGTCGCGAGGCTGCCGAATCAGGACCGGCCAAGAGAGAGGTTGTACCACATCGGGGCCAGGGAGTTATCTTTGCAGGAACTCCTGGCGATCGTGGTTGGGGGAGGATCGAGGGGTGCGGGCGCGCTGGTGCTTTCACTCAGGTTGCTGCAGGAGTTCGGCGACGTGGTGTCTGTGGGGCGAGCGGAAGTGGACGAGCTCAGGCGGGTGCCGGGGATCGGTTTCGCACGGGCATGCCAGTTGGTCGCGGCGTTCGAGCTCGGGAAGCGGTTCGCCAGGCAATCGCAGTCGAACGGCAGCTCGATCCGAACACCGCGCGACATCGCGCGGTTGTTCATGGACGAGATGCAACACTACGACCGGGAGCATTTCAAAGCGGCGTTTCTGAACACGAAGAACCAGCTGCTCAAGGTCGTCACGGTTTCGATCGGTTCGCTGAATGCGTCCATCGTGCATCCGAGAGAGATACTGAAACCGGCCATCTCCGCCAGTGCTGCAACCATTGTTCTCGTGCACAATCACCCTACCGGCGACCCGACACCAAGCAGGGAAGACGTGGAGTTCACCAACCGTTTCGCGAAGTGTGGCGAGCTGATCGGGATAGAGCTTCTGGACCACGTCATCATCGGCGCGGGTACGTACCGGAGTCTCAAAGAAGGCGGTTATTTCTGAACGCAAGGCGGCCGAGTAGAAAGGAATCGGGTTTTTGTGTTTGCTCGAATTACTGATTTTTTGACGAACGACGTTGCCATCGATCTCGGGACCGCGAACACATTGGTGTTCGTGAAGGGCAGTGGCATTGTGCTGAACGAGCCCTCCGTGGTAGCGATCGACGAGATAACTCGCAAGGTCTATGCGGTCGGTTCCGAGGCGAAGGCGATGCTGGGCAAGACGCCGGGTCATATCGCGGCCGTCCGGCCGCTCAAGGACGGCGTGATCGCGGACTTCCAGATCACGGAAATGATGCTGCGCGAGTTCATCCGGAAGTCCCAGAAGAAAAAGCTCTTCATCCGTCCCCGTATCGTGATCGCCGTGCCATCGGGGATAACCGAGGTGGAGAAGCGCGCGGTCCGGGATAGCGCCGAGCACGCGGGCGCGCGAGAGGTGTTCATGATCGCGGAGCCGATCGCGGCGGCGATCGGCGTCGGGCTGCCGGTGGACAAACCGTCGGGAAACATGGTCATCGACATCGGAGGGGGCACCACCGAAATTGCCGTCATCGCGTTGGATGGGATCGTGGCCAACAGCTCTATACGGGTGGCGGGCGACGAGCTGGACGAGGGGATCGTCAATTACGTGAAGCGCACCTACAACCTGCTCATCGGGGAGCAGACGGCTGAATTGATCAAGATCAAGATCGGTACGGCGATCAAACTGGAGAAGCCGCTGGAGATGGAAGTCAAAGGCCGGGATCTCGTCGCCGGTATCCCCAAGAACGTCAAGCTTACCAGCGACGAAATCCAGGATGCGATCAGCGAGCCGATTGCGCAGATCGTCGAGGCTTTGAAAGCGGCGCTCGAGCAGACTCCGCCCGAACTGGCGGCGGACATCGTTGACCGCGGCATCGTCATGACCGGCGGAGGCGCGCTCTTGCGCGGGCTCGACACACGGCTCAAGGAGGAGACCAATCTTCCCATAAACGTCGTGGATGACCCTCTGCTTTGTGTAGTCCTCGGGGCGGGCAAGGTGCTGGACGACTTGCGCCTCTACGACCGGATTCTGATGCACGGTGTCGGCGACTAGACATGCAGTTCATCGCAACGTTCTTACAGAAGCACCGTGAAACGGCGGTTGTCGGGGTTCTTGTTCTCGTCTCTCTGACGTTGCTGCTCCTTCCGGAAGGCCCTCGATTCGGGTTCGCTCAACGCGCTCTCAACGTGCTCCTCCTGCCGTTATCGCGAGGCACGCATTTCGTCGACGACTACGTCGAAATGAGGGACGAGAACCGGCGCCTCAAACGCATCGCTGCCACTCTCATGTTGGAAAATGATCGCCTCCGGCAGTACCGGGACGAGCGAGACCACATGCGTCGGCTGGCGGCGTTCAAGGAAGAGCAGCTGTTCCACCTGGTGCCGGCGGAAGTGATCGGGCGAAACCTGGACCGGTTCCAGACCGTCCTCGTCATCGACAGGGGCTCCGAGGCCGGCGTCGAGGAACGTATGCCGGTGCTCTCGTACCAGGGTTACGTCGGGCGCGTCCACCGCGTATTCGCCAACTCGTCCTGGGTGCGGTTGATCTGCAGCAAGAACAACCCGGT
>JBGSIK010000340.1:0-3493 GCA_041742575.1 Candidatus Krumholzibacteriia bacterium | reverse complement strand
CCTGGCCCGCGGCAAGGAAATGGATACAAGTGCCGTTTGGATCGGAACCGGCTCGTATTTCGACGAGCATTGTATCAGGCCGCGCCATCCCGGGCAATCCCGCCGACGCGGAAGTGGTCCC
Source organism: Candidatus Krumholzibacteriia bacterium (assembly GCA_041742575.1). Taxonomy (GTDB): domain Bacteria; phylum Krumholzibacteriota; class Krumholzibacteriia; order WVZY01; family JAKEHA01; genus JBGSIK01. The sequence continues at coordinate 3,372 of JBGSIK010000340.1, read as the reverse complement.
GCCCACCGAATATTACCCGGTTAACTAAATCACATGCCGGCATGCGAATTCTCCCTTGACGGCGTTAAGACGTTTGCATATAGTCTTTTGGAGTTGATTTTGCGAGCCGATTCACGTAGAGTGGCTCGTCAAGAGGATCGCCCCGGTGGCGCGGGCGCAGAGCGCCGGTCGGTGCGCGTCTCGAAGCGTTCGCTTCTCCACGCTGTTTCCTTGAACAACAAGAAAAACGACGATCACTACCGCTGGATACGGCAGAGCGGACTTCTGGCCACGATCCCGTTTCTGCTGGCTGTCCCGCCGATCGTCGGCGTGGTGATCGGGCGTTGGCTGGACGAACGGTTCGGCACCGGTCCCCTTTTCACCGTCATCCTGTTGATCTTCGGTTTCATCGCCGGAATCCGCGAGGTGGCGGCAGTGCTCAAGAAGGCCGACTCGGACACCAAAACGAAGAAGAACAAAGACCCATGACGGATCTCGATCTCCTCCGGCGGGTTCGAAAAGCGACCATGGTGACCGGCGTACCGCTGGCCATCGTCATTGCTTTCCACTGGGGGCTCTTCTCCGGCGCGGCCTGGGTGGCCGGGGTCGCCTGGTCGCTGGTCAATATGCTGTTCACCACGCACCTGGTGAAACAAGTCGTCACCATCGGTGACCGCCCGGTCCTGCCAATCGTGGCAACCGTCCTGGTCAAGTTTCCGGTTCTGTACGCCGTGGGTTTTCTGCTGCTCTGGAACGGCCGCCTGCCGGTCGCCGGTTTGATGGCCGGATTCACTTGGCCGTTTTTCGTGCTCTCGATGAAGGGGTTGGGAAGATACTACCTGCGTCTCGATGACGCCGATCGAATCTCACGGCGGCCGACGACTACGGGCCTCGGCGGCGGGGTAGGTGAGACATGACCGCGCTCGACTGGATCGCTCGCACCTGGGCCGGTTCGTTCTCTTCCAGCGAAGCCGTTCCGGAGCTGCCGAATCTGGTGACGGTGCTCTACTGGTTTTTCCACGACAGCCCCGTGGTGCAGTTCCTCCACCAGTGGGAGGGCATGTTCTTCGCGTACATCACGGCGGCTTTCATCATCCTGGTCGTGCGCTTCGCCACCAGGCGGCCGCAGATGATCCCGGGCCGGTTGCAGAGCGTGGTCGAGATGGTCGTCGAAGGGCTCACCGGGTTTCTGGTGGGGATTCTGGGCCCGGGGGGCAGGAGTTACGTGCCGTTTCTGGGCACGCTGTTTCTCTACATACTGTGCATGAACCTGAGCGGCACCTTCCCGCTCGGGAAGTCGGCCACCTCCAGCGCCAACACCACCGTGGCGCTCGCGCTGTGCGTCTTCATGTACGTGCACTACATCGGCGTGCGCCGGAACGGGGTTTGGGGATACGCCAAGCACCTGATGGGGTCCCCGAAATCGGCCGTGGAATGGGCGTTCGTTCCGATCATGTTCCCGGTGCATATCCTGGGCGAGATCGCCCGGCCCGTGAGCCTGTCCCTGCGACTGTTCGGGAACGTCACGGGCGAGGACGTTCTCCTCTACGCGTTCACGAGCCTTGGTGTCGCGGCTCTCGCCTTCGTTCATTCACCCATCGGCATTCCGTTTCAGGTGCCGTTCTTGTTCCTGGCGTTTCTCACCAGCTTCATACAGGCGCTGGTGTTCACTTTGTTGAGCACGATCTACATACTTCTGATGCTCCCTCACGAGCACGAGGAAGAACCCAGTCACTGACCGAACCGAAGGAGGAAACCCAAATGGACGCTTCCACTGCTCTTGGATTCGCTCTGCCGCACGGCTTGGGCCTGGCGGCGATCGGCAGCGGTATCGGCTTCCGCGGCGCGATCAGCGCGGCCATGGAAGCCATCGGCCGCCAGCCGGAGGCCGCCGGCAAGATCCAGACTGCCATGATCATTGGAGCCGGCCTCATCGAAGCGCTCACGATTTACGCGTTCGTGACCGTCTTCCTGTTGATGGGAAAGATCCAGTGAGCCGCCGTACGGCCGTTGCCGCAATCAAGCCGGCGAAGCCGGCGAGGCCGACGTCCCCTTCCGCCTTCTTCCGGAAGGCGTTTTCGGGGCCGCGCGGCCGCCGTGGGGATTGCATTCATGAACGACGGCGCGAGGAGTGAGCGATGCATCTCGAATGGCAAGTCATACTGACCCAGATCGTCGGTTTTTTGATCGTTCTCTGGCTGCTCAGGAAGTATGCCTGGGGGAGGTTGCTCGACTTCATCGATCAACGCCAGCAGCGGATCGCGAACGAGTTCGCCGAGATCGACAAGACCAAGCAGGAGGTCGATCGGATCCGGGACAGCTACGAAAAACAGCTGGAGGGCATCGAGGACACGCGTCGTGCGGTGATCCAGGAAGCTGCCAGGGACGCCAACAAGCTCGCGAGTGAGATCCGGGAGGAAGCCAGGCAGGCGTCGATCCAGCTGCGGGCCAAGTCCGAACGCGATATTCAGGTGGAGCTCGATAAGGCTAACGTCCTGCTGCGCGATCGTATGATCGATGCCGTCGTGGTAACGACGGAGAAGATGATCCGGGAGCGCCTCGATACGGAGAAGCATAAGAAGCTCATCGGGGAGTTCCTGGACGAGGTCAACGTGGAGGGCAAAAAGTGATCCTCAGCGGCGTGGCCAAACCTTGGGCGATCGCAGTCTTCAACGCGGCTATAAACCAGGGCATCACCGAGCAGGTGCTGGGGGACCTCGCGAGCATCGCCGAGGTCATGAAGGCGAACCCGCGATTCCGCAACTACATGTCGTCTCCGGAGGTTCTGACCGAAGACAAGAAGCAGATGCTGCTGAACGTGTTCGGGGAACGCACGGCCGGCTTGGTCATGCGGCTGCTAGGTCTCCTGATCGAGAAGAACCGTTTCGCTCACCTCGTGGCGATCAGCGACGCCTACGAGCACCTTTACGAGCAGAGGGCAGGCATAGCCGACGCCACGGTTATCACGGCGGTCCCGCTCGATGAAGAGGTGGAGCGGAAAACGGTCGGGAAGCTGGAACGGGCGACCGGAAAGACGATCCGCCTGAACAAGAAGGTCGATAGGAAGATCATCGGCGGGATGATCGTCATGATCGAGGACACGATCATTGATGGCAGCATTCGTCACCAACTGGAGCGACTCAGGAGCTCGCTCCGCGAAGTCCAGGTACGCTGAAGCACCGCACCGCGGGTGGCGCCGATGGGGCCCCCAGCGCGTGCGCAGCGTTAGCGAGCACGCGTGGGGCTGCGTAGCGCCCGAAGCGCTACAGACTAGCCCCGCGTCGGGTGATCGGCGACAGGACCCGCGCGACGCCACCACCACACCCGTCAACGCGCTTTTGGGACGCAACACCTAGGGGGAGAAGGAGGGAAAATGTCGAAGTCGTCGGCCGT